>JAZUAV010000035.1:0-4336 GCA_045638165.1 Methanobrevibacter sp. | reverse complement strand
TGTTTTATAACATGACTATGTGTGCTTTTTGTCATTGTTTTTAATAATTATTTCAAGATATCTTCTTTTAGATAATGTATTTTATCTAATTAATTATTATTACTGATTTATATCTTAGAATTTAGATTGTACTATAGTGTATAGTATAAATCGCAGCGGTGGATTCTTAGATATGTTTTTTAACAAAAAGATTTAGAGGAATAAAATATGCCAGGACTTTTTGCTGCAAAAAAACTTAAAAGAAATAGACAAAATTTTAAGTGGAAAGATGTAGATTACAAAAGGAGAGCTTTAAGATTAGATGTTAAAGCGGACCCTCTCGAAGGAGCTCCTCAAGCAAGAGGAATTGTAATCGAAAAAGTAGGGATAGAAGCAAAACAACCTAACTCTGCTATCCGTAAATGTGTTCGTGTTCAATTAATCAAAAACGGTAAACAATTAACTGCTTTCGCACCAGGTGATGGAGCTATTGGTTTTATCGATGAGCACGATGAAGTGATGATTGAAGGAATTGGTGGACCATCCGGAAGATCCATGGGAGATATCCCTGGAGTCCGTTGGAAAGTTTCCAAAGTGAACAATGTAGCTTTATCAGAAATGGTAAGTGGAAAAATCGAAAAACCTGTAAGATAAGGAGTTATATTTATGAGTAAATTATTTGATAAATGGGATCTCGATGAAGTAAAAGTTGAGGACTTAGGTTTAGTAAAATATATCTGCTTAGACGAAACTTTAGTTCCACATACTTCTGGTAGACATGTAAAAAGACAATTCGCAAAATCTAAAATTTCCATTGTTGAAAGATTAATGAATAAGATTATGAGAACCCATCTCAACTCTGGTAAGAAAAATAAAGCTTACAATATTGTAAAAGAGGCTTTTGAAATTATCAACAGAAGAACTAAAAAGAATCCTGTTCAAGTTTTAGTAACTGCAGTTGAAAACACTGCTCCTCGTGAAGAAACTACCCGTATCAAATACGGTGGTATTGGATACCAAGTTGCTGTGGACATCTCACCACAAAGAAGAGTAGACCTTTCATTAGGATTCTTGACCAGAGGTACATTACAATCTTCATTCAAAAACAGAAGATCTGTTGCAGAATGTTTAGCTGATGAATTGATTCTTGCTTCTGAAGAAGATTCAAGAAGTTTTGCTTTAAGAAAAGCTGAAGAGAAAGAAAGAGTTGCTAAAGCAGCACACTAATCATATAATGTTTATATAGGTGGTTATTTTGAGTAGAAGAGACAAAATGATTGCAAAAATCAAAGAATTGATGTATGAACCTGATCAAATCAGAAACATTGGTATCTGTGCTCACATCGATCACGGTAAAACTACCCTGTCTGATAACTTGCTTGCAGGTGCTGGAATGATTTCCGAAGAACTTGCTGGTGATCAAAGATTCTTAGATTTTGACGAACAAGAACAAGCACGTGGTATTACTATCGATGCAGCTAACGTATCCATGGTACACGATTATCAAGATAAAGAATATTTAATCAACTTAATCGATACTCCAGGTCACGTTGACTTTGGTGGGGACGTAACTCGTGCTATGAGAGCTGTAGATGGTGCTGTAGTTGTAGTTTGTGCTGTAGAAGGTATCATGCCTCAAACTGAAACCGTATTCAGACAAGCTTTGAAAGAAAATGTTAAACCGGTTTTATTCATTAACAAAGTTGACAGATTAATCAACGAGTTAAAATTAGAACCTGAAGAATTACAAAACAGATTCTTAAAAATCTTCATGGAAGCTAATAAATTAATCAAAAACATGGCTCCTGAAGATAACAAAGATGACTGGAAATTGGATTTCACTGATGGTAGTGTAGCTTTCGGTTCAGCATACCACAATTGGGCTATCAATGTTCCAACTATGCAAGAAACCGGAATCAATTTCAAAGACATTATCGATTATTGTAATGCTGAAAATGAAAAAGAATTAGCACAAAAAGTACCTTTATCTGATGTATTATTAGGTATGGTAGTTGAACACTTGCCTTCCCCTAAAGAAGCACAAGTTTACAGAGTACCTAACATCTGGGATGGAGACATTGAATCTCCTGCTGGTGAAGGTATGATTACTACTTCTCCTGACGGACCTTTAGCAGTAATGGTTACCAACGTATCTGTAGACAAGCACGCTGGTGAAATCGCAACCGGTAGGGTATATGGTGGAGCTATTGAAAAGGGTACTGAAGTTTACATGGTTGGTTCTCATGGTAAATCCAGAGTACAACAAGTGGGTGTATATTTCGGTCCTGAAAGAGTTAACACCGACAGGGTACCTGCTGGTAACATTGTATATATTGCCGGTGCAAAAGGTGCAGTTGCTGGGGAAACCTTATGTTCTCCTGAAGACAAAATCAAAGAGTTCGAAGGATTAGAACACATTTCCGAACCTGTAGTTACCGTAGCAGTGGAAGCTAAAAATACTAAGGATTTACCAAAATTAATTGAAGTTTTAAGACAAACTGGTAAAGAGGACCCTACCGTAAAAATCGATATTAACGAAGAAACTGGTGAACACTTAGTGTCCGGTATGGGTGAGCTTCACTTGGAAGTTATAGGATACAGAATCAAGGAAAAAGGTGTGGACATCACTACTTCTGAACCTATCGTAGTATACAGGGAAACCGTAAGAAAAGTCTCTCCACAAGTTGAAGGTAAATCTCCTAACAAACACAATAGATTCTACATTACTGTTGAACCTATTGAACCTGAGCTTTTCGATGCTATCCAAGACGGAGATATTAAAGAAGGAAGAGTTAAAGGTAAAGAATCCGCAGCTGATTTCATGGAACACGGTTTAGATAAAGAAGAAGCTAGAAGAGTATGGGCTGTTCATAACAGAAGCATCTTCCTTAACATGACCCGTGGTATTCAATACTTGGATGAAGTAAGAGAATTGTTACTTGAAGGATTTGAAGAAACCTTGAAAAAAGGTCCTTTAGGTGAAGAAATCTGTATGGGATTAAAATTCAAGCTTCACGATGCAAAACTTCACGAAGACGCAGTTCACAGAGGACCTGCTCAAGTATTGCCTGCTATCAGAAATGCAATCTTAGGTTCCATGATGCTTGCAGAACCAGCATTACTCGAACCAATGCAAAAAGTAGTTATCGATACTCCTAACGATTATATGGGTGCATGTACTCGTGAGATTCAAAACAGAAGAGGTCAAATTGTCAACATGGGTCAAGGAACCGGTGACATGGCTAAAATTGAATCCAAAGTGCCTGTAGCTGAAATGTTTGGTTTCGCTGGAGACATCAGATCTGCTGCTGAAGGTAGATGTTTATGGTCTACTGAAATCGCTGGATTTGAACCTCTCCCACGTGAGATGCAAAATCAAATCGTCAGAGAAATCAGACAAAGAAAAGGATTATCTGAAGAACCATTCCCTGCAAGCCACTACTTAGGTGATTTGTAAACTTAAAACTTAAAAATTATATTTTTAATTTTTTTATATTTTTTATTGAAATTTATGGAAAAAACATTATCTATTTATATGTTAAAGTATAAAGTAAATTTAAGCTATCATTTAAGCTTATAGATATTGTTTGTTAATATTACAAAAGAGGTTATTATAATGGCAAAAGAAAAAGAACATCTTAACTTAGCATTTATTGGACACGTTGACCACGGAAAATCCACTTTAGTTGGACACTTATTATTAAAAGCTGGTGCAATCGCTGAACAACAATTAGATGACGGAGAAAACAAATTCAGATTTGTTATGGACAAATTAGGAGAAGAAAGAGAAAGAGGAGTAACTATCGATTTAGCTCACCAAAAATTCTCCACCAAAAAATACGACTACACTGTAGTAGACTGTCCTGGACACAGAGACTTCGTTAAAAACATGATCACTGGTGCTTCCCAAGCAGACGCAGGTGTATTAGTTGTTGCAGCTGACGACGGTGTTATGCCACAAACTAAAGAACACGTGTTCTTATCAAAAACTTTAGGTATCAACCAATTAATCGTTGCTATTAACAAAATCGATTTAGTTGATTACAGTGAAGACAAATACAACGAATTAAAAGAAGAAGTATCAAACTTAATTAAAACCGTAGGTTTCAACCCTGCAGAAGTACCTTTCATTCCATTATCTGCATTTGAAGGTGACAACATTAACGATGCATCTCCTAACACCCCATGGTACAAAGGAGACGACTTAATCAGTGCATTAGACAAATTAACTCCACCTGAAAAACCTACTGACTTACCTTTAAGAATTCCTATTCAAGACGTTTACTCCATTACTGGTGTAGGTACCGTACCTGTAGGAAGAGTTGAAACTGGTGTAATGAAAAAAGGTGAAAACGTT
>JAZUAV010000034.1:0-11200 GCA_045638165.1 Methanobrevibacter sp. | reverse complement strand
GATGATGAGATTATTCAAAGTATCTTAAAAGAAATAAAAGATAATACTTATTTTTTAAAAGTTTTAGGTTCTTATCCTGAATTTTAAGTTAAACTTATTAATTAATATTGCAATATATTATATTATTATAATGTTTAGGGAGGGTAGGTATGTCAGAAGATAGAGATAGACTTCTTAAAATTATGAGTAGTTTGGAAGCAGATTATAGGTCTGGTAAAATTTCAGCTGACAAATATAGTTATTTTCGTTCTAAATATGAAGATAAATTGAATACTATTGATGCTGAAGCGGCTACAAGAAAAATTAGATCTATGCAAGGAAAATCCAATACTAAAAAAAGAAAAAGAAGTAAAAGACCTACCAATAAGAAAAAGCAAGAAGAACAAGATTTAGTTCAAAAATACATCATAAATCCTAAAAAAGGTGATGCGAGGTATAATAAAGCTAAAAAATCATCTATGGACAGTGGTACTTTTAAATTACTATTATTATTGGTATTGGTTATAGGATTTACTGCGGGAGTTGCATATGGTGTATTCAATTTTGATTTTGATACTGTATCTCAAGCCGAATCTGTAGCAACAGTTCAAGACACTGCATTCCCTGAGTTTAATGAAGTTCTTAAGAATACCAGTTCGACAAATGCTACTTCGAAAAATTCCACTTTTACTGCAAATTATTCTTCATCTTCTAATTCAGTTGAAACTACTACTGATAGTTCTAATACTCATAGTGCGGATAGTAGTACCAGTAGTACCAGTAGTGCAAGTAGTAGTGCAAGTAGCAGTTCGCAATCTGGTTCTAGCTCAAATAATAACCCTCAATCTGATTCTAATTCAAATCCGAGCAGTACTACCGGTGGTGGCAGTACTAATGGAGCTACTGATGGGGGTAATTAATAATCCTCTTTATTAAAGGTGATATTATGGATAATAAACTATTAAGAAATGGAATCATAATACTTGTGTTTGTATTATTTGTTGTTTCTGTTTCAACAGTCAATGCCGGTTCTGATAATGATGCTCTTTTATCTTTATCAAATAGTGGTGTTACTATTAGTTATCCTTCTGATTGGGGATATTCTAAAGCAACATCATCTGATTCAATAATGGCAATTTCTAAACTTGATTCCATTGATTCTTTGGGCATTGGTCAAGTTAATATTAATGTTGAAAAAAGAGCTATTGAAGGAGATTTTTATACCTTTGTAAATAGCACATACAAATCCATGTCAAAAGATCCTGATTATGAATTAGTGTCCTCTGGAGGATTAGTCCTTGCAGATCATGATGCTATGGAATATATTTATACTTCTAAGACTGATGGTATGCAAAGAGAACACAAGGCGGTCTGGTTTGAAAAAGGCGGCCAAGCTTATGTTTTATTATACAGTGCACCTCTAGACCAGTTTGAAGATAACTTGTATGTTTTTGACTATATTTTGTCAGACATTCAAATTACTTAATTTCTTTTTTAAGGTGTTCAAATGATTGTTTTATGTGTTACAGGTAGTATTGCAGCTACCGAATCAATAAAATTAGCTCGTGAATTTAGAAGAAATGATGTGGAGGTTAAATGTTTTATGAGCGATGCTGCTTGTGAAATAATTCATCCTAATTCAATGGAATTTGCAACCGGCAGTGAAGTTGTAACTAAATTGACCGGTAAAATTGAGCATGTTAAATATTCCCAGGAAGATTTAATATTGGTTGCTCCCGCTACTGCAAACACAATTTCTAAATTTGCACATAAAATAGCTGATGATGCTATTTCAACTTTGTTAATTACTGCATATGGTCACGACACTCCAATTGTTTTTGTTCCTTCGATGCATGACTCAATGTATAAGGCCATAAAAGAAAATATTGATAAAATCAAACAAGAAGGTTCAGCAACTTTCATTAATCCAAGAATGGATGAAGGAAAAGCAAAATTTCCATCAAAAGAGGACATTGTTCTTGAATCATTAAGAACTATAAATTTAAATAAGGGCTGATACTATTAAAGGCAAAAGGATTTTAATAAGTATGGGTGGAACTTATGAGCCTATCGATTCTGTTAGGGGAATAACTAATAAATCCTCTGGAAAGATGGGTTTGGAACTGGCTAAAGAAGCTTATATTCGTGGTGCTGATTTAACATTGGTTGTAGCTAATGTCACTGTTGATATTCCTTCTGTTTTTGATGTTGTTCATGTTGAAACCGGTAGGGAGATGAATGATGCTATTTTGGATAGGATATCCAATTATGACATTTTTATTTCTGCAGCTGCGGTCTCTGACTTTGAATTTAGAAAAAAGGAAAACAAAATAGATTCAAGCAGTTCTCTTTTTCTTAATTTAAAACCAACAACTAAAATCATTCGCCAAATTAAAAAAATCAATCCTGATATATTCTTAGTTGGATTCAAAGCTGAGTTCAATATATCTCGTGAAGATATAATTAATTGTGCTAAAAAGCAAATTGATGATGCAGGAACTGATTTGGTAATTGCGAATGATATTTCTAGAGAAGGATGTCATTTTGGCTCTGACAATAATGAAGTTTTGATTGTAGATGGTTGTGGTGAAGTTTTGCCAGTTTCATTGGCATCAAAAAAAGAAATTGCAAAAGTAATTTTTGATGTAATTTCTCAAAAAATCTAGTTGCATGTAGATGCATCAGATAATATTCTTATTTTTATCATCATCATTCAATATAATAAAATCTTTATTATTTTATTTAGTTGTTAATTGTCATTAATATAAGTTATATTAACTCTTTAATTGATAATATTGATAGCAGATTCAATAGTATTTTAACAATCAACAGTTGAAAACGAAATTGTTTAATTTTTCTTTTTTTCAAAATTTTTTAAGTATTTCAATTCAATTTTTGATTTGTGATTTTATAGTTTTTGCAATATTGATTTCGATTTGATGTTTTATTTGAATTATTTTTTTGGTATAATATGTAATTTGTTAGGCAAATTCAAGCATTAATCAGTAATACTTTTCTAAATAAAATAAGCAAAATCATCTTTGAAAAAAAGTCTTTTTAAAATAAGTATTTAAATAAAATAAGTTCATGCCTTTAGGCGTTAGTTAAATGGAGTGATTAATAGAGTGAATCAACCTAAAGGACGTTTCAATGAACTTTTATTTTATTTGCATTAGCATATATAATATTTTATTTCATAGTATAAAAAGGTATCTAAGTAATACTTTTCAGTGGTTTTTGTAGTAATTTTTTATATTTCTCTGAGCTATTTTTTCGCTAAATATCACTCATAAATTAGGTGATTTTTTTTAAAAATTTTTTTCCACTAAAAATGCAATATGGTCTTTTTCGTATGGTTCCAGTTTTACTTTTTCAATAATCTTAAAACCTTTTTCTTTCAATTTCCTTTCTTGTTCCTTGAATATCTTTTTAGGTTTTTGTACAACATCAATACTTCTAGCTTTTATCATTAAAAGACCAGTACCGTCATCTTTTGAAAATAAGTTCATGTTTCTCATAAACAATTCGCTTTGGTTGGGTTGGGCAACATCACAGTATACTAAGTCGGTTTTTTCAACAATGTTTAGATATTCTTTGGGTTTGGTTGCATCACCTAAAATCGGAGCAATATTAAGCCTTTGACGTGAAAGTTGAACTAATTTTTTAGCTGTTGTTGGTGAAAATTCAACAGCATAAATTTTTCCGTTGATTATAATGTCGGAAATGTGTGAAACTGTAGTTCCAGTTGATGCACCTAAGTATAGTACTTTTGAAGAGTCTAAAAGTTCCAGATTTTCTAATCCATTTAAAAGTGCTGCAGCTAGTTTTGAACGTCTAGGGTTCCATATTCTATATTCGTCATCTTCTATTATTAATTCCTCCCCATAAACTGATATTCCTGGAGTTAAATTTTTAGTTGCAACATTTCCATCTTTATAATATACTTTCATGGCTTATCTCCTTTTATTTTTCTTTTTTCCTTTTCTCTTTTTATTTTTTGATTTTGACTTTTCTTCATTTCTTTTTTTAGTTGTTTTTGTTGGAAATGGATTATTTTTTTCTATCTCTTCTATTTTTTCTTTAAATTCTTCTGCAACATTTTCATCAATAGTTTTTGTGAAAACATCTCGTCTAACGGCTAGGGATATTTTACCTGCAAGCATTCTAGCTATTTTCCCACGATTCCACCATTTGGCGCCTCGTACTTGTGGATGCTGGTAAATCAAACCATATTTTGGAGGTCTGTCTCCGCTCTTTAAATGTCTGAATAATGCTTTTTCAGCACCCATTATTTGAACTGTGCTTGATGGATACATTGCAAGTCTTTTGATTCCTCCAGCATGAGATATTAGTTTTGCACCCAGTGTTGGACCTACTAAAAGTCTTAAATTCGGAGCTATTGATTCCATTTTATGATCAATATATTCTTCAATATTCTTTCTTGATTTTTGAAGTTCATAGATTGAATTGGCATAGTTATTCATAATCTCCAAATCTTCAATGTTGATATCTTCATCGATGTCAACAATATTGTTTGGAAATGCATCAGGTTTCGCTTTTACAATTTCTTCTTTTGTCTTATTTTGAGAAATTAACTTGATGTAAGTCTCATTGCTTTTAATCACATCCATTTCTGGGAAGTATAGTGCATACCATTCCCTTATCCTTTCAATCAATTTTGATATGCTTTCATCTATTTCGTCAATTGAGTTTACAGCCTGAATTAAATGTTTATCTTCACTGGCGGATTCTTTCTTGATTTTATAAATTGCTAAATTTTGATAAATTTCAATAATTTCATCATTATCTAAGTTAAATTTATCATAATTGCTTCTAAGATATTCTCCAGCTTGATTTGGGGTTTGAATTTTAATCTTTTCATTGTTGTAATCAGACAATCTTTTATTTGATTCAATAATTATTTCATCGTAATCTTGTAAAATTTCTTCAATGATTTCAAGTTCTTCTTTAACAATTTGTTTATTGTCAATTTCAGCTAATCTTTCCATTATTTCATTTTGTGGAAATAATTTTTTAGCTATTAATTCATTATCGCTGTCAAAAGCAAAAAATCCTTTAATGCAGTAAGTTATATAACATTCCATGAATTAAAATATTTTTTTTATTTTTAATAAGTATTTTTGTAGGGGCATGAAAAGATTTAATTTATTTGAAAGTTAAAAGTATTTTATAGATTTTAGTGCTATTTTTTGGATTTGTGATTATGTCAAAAGAAAGTTTTAGAGATTTAAAAAATGAAATAGAGCTTAAAAATGCTGAAATTGATGAGCTTAATATGGAGCTCGAGGCCAAAAAGGAGGAAATTAATAAATTAAAACTTTATTCGACTAAGTTGAAATATGAAAATAAAAACTTGGAAGACAAGTTGGATACTAAAATTGATTATGATAAGGCCAGGATGAAGGAATTGGATGACCTGCAAGAAAAAATTAAGGAAAAAGATGTTATCATTGAAGATAAACATGATCAGGTAAAATATTTGAGGTCATTAATTGATGATTATAAAAATCAGGTTAGTTCAAATACTGAAAACCTAGAAGTTCAGTTGCGAAAAATCTCTAAAAGGTATGAAGAATTACTAAAACAAAAGGATTTAATCATCGAAAAGCAAGATGAACACATTGATAATTTAATAAAATCAAAAGAAGAAATCATTAAGTCCAATAAAACAAATGTAATTAGCTTAAAATTACAAAATGAAAAATATCAGGAAATAATTGATAAATTTACAAAAACTAGTTAAATAATTAAAATCAGAAATATTAATTAGGTTGATATAATGTTAAAAACAAAAATTTGTGGAGTGGAATTTAGAAATCCATTGATGTTGGCTGCAGGTATTATGGGGAGTAATGCTTCATCCATGAACTGGATTTTAAGGTCTGGTGCTGGGGGAGTAGTTTCTAAATCTTTTTCCATTAATCCGCATCCAGGTTATGCAAACCCTACAACCGTTGGTGTTGATGGGGGAATTATTAATGCAATAGGACTTTCAAATCCTGGTGTTGAAAACTTCAAAGAGGAATTGAAAAAAATTAACCATGAAAATAATGTGGTAATTGCTTCCATTTATGGTGCAACTCCAGATGAGTTTTCTACATTGGTTAGTGAAGTTCAAGAATATGTTGACATGATTGAATTGAATATTTCATGTCCTCATGCTATGGATGGTTATGGAGCATCTATTGGTCAAGATTGTAATTTAAGTCATAAAATCGTTTCAGCTTCGAAAGATGCCGCGAAAATACCTATCATAGCAAAATTAACACCTAATGTCACTGACATCACTGAAATTGCCAAAACCTGTGAAGAAGCGGGTGCTGATGTGCTGTCATTAATTAATACATTAGGTCCTGGAATGAAAATTAATATTGATGTTGCTCGTCCGGTTTTATCAAATAAATTTGGCGGTATGAGTGGCCGCGCAATTAAACCGATAGCTATTAGTAATGTTTATTCTGTTTATGATGCAGTAGATATTCCATTAATTGGTGTTGGAGGAATATATACTTTTGAAGATGTTGTCGAATTCATTTATGCTGGAGCTCGCGCAGTACAGATCGGTACAGCAATCATGGATGAGGGCGTTGAAGTATTCGGCAAGATCAATGAAGGTTTAGAAGAGTTCATGGCTAAAAAAGGATTCTCATCTATCGATGAGATGGTTGGACTTGCACATAGGGAGTTGTAAAAATGATTAGGGAACCGAAAATTGTTGAAATTAAAGAAATTATTGATGAAACTCCTACAATCAAAACATTCAAATTTGACTGGAATATGGATGAATTTGGCCGTCCTAATCCAGGGGAATTTTTAATGGTTTGGAATTTTAAAAATGAAAAGCCAATGTCCATTTCACAGATTAATGATAATGAACTGGCAATCACCGTTAAAAATATTGGTGAATTTACTTCACAATTGCATAATCTAAATATTGGGGATTTTGTTGGTATTCGGGGCAGTTATGGTAATGGATTTAATAATTCTTTCGAAGGAAAGAATATTATAGCTATTGGCGGGGGTGTAGGAATGGCTCCTATTAATGCGATAGCTAGTGATTTAGTTAAAAAAGGGAATGATGTTGATGTTATTTCTGCTGCAGTTACAAAAGATGAGTTGTTGTTTGCAGATTCCCTTGAGAAATTGGGTGCAAATGTACATCATTGTACAGATGACGGAAGCTTTGGTTTTAAAGGATTTGCAACTGACTGCCTTAGACAATTATTAAAAGATTCTACATATGATTATGCATTTGTTTGTGGGCCTGAAATAATGATGAAAGGAATATTTGACATTCTTGAGGAGGCATCCATACCTGGCGATTACTCTCTTGAAAGATACATGAAATGTGCTATAGGAGTATGCGGACAATGCTGTGTTGACGGTGAAGGTTGGAGAATTTGTGTAGAGGGTCCTGTTTTTGAAAATGATAAAATTAGTCAAATTACTGAATTTGCAAAATATAGAAGAGATGCTTCTGGTTTAAAATATTAAGGTGAAACTATGGGAATTGACATTAAAGAGTATATCACTCCACCAGTATTGCTGATAGTATTCTTGCTGGTAGTTTCTTTCATGTTTATTTTCCCTGTTTTAAATATGGTTATTTTGGGGGCTATTTTGGCATATGCGATTAGGCCTGTAGCTCGTAAAATTGAATCTACATTGAAATATTCTTCCGTATCAATTTTATTGGCCATGATTGTGGTATTGATACCCTTGATATTGTTGGTTTATTATATTATATTTGAGATATCCACCTTTGCAACATGGGTTTTGGCCAATAATTCTGATGTAAGTAATGTTTTAAATCAGATTTCGATTTATTTGCCTACAAATGCAAGTTCGATTAATTCATATATCGATAATACAATTAATAATATTGGCAGTTATGTCTTGAACTATACAGTTACCTTTTTAAGCAAATTTGCCAATATTACATTGGATCTATTTATCCTGGTATCTTCTGTATTCTATTTCATCCGTGATGGAGGCAACTGCTTAGAATTCGTTAAATCATTCGTTCCAGATGATTCTAAAGGATTTTTCGATAAAACTATAGAAGAGGTTAAGGATGTTTTGAAAAGCATATTTTATGGACACTTTTTAACATCCGTTATCATAGGTATTTTTGGATGCATTGGTTACACTATCCTAGGATATAAATTCGGCATATTTTTAGGAGTATTGACCGGAATACTTCAGTTGATTCCAATATTTGGACCTTGGCCAATATATTGGGCTTTGTTTTTCATAGATTTGGCATCTGGAAATTATGCAAGAGCCGTTATCGTGCTGTTATTTGGATTTTTCCTAAGCACTATTGATATGTATATCCGACCAGCATTATCAAGTCATTATGCGGATATTCATCCATTAATATTGTTGATTGGATTCTTAGCCGGTCCGCTAGTATATGGAATAGTCGGTTTTATTGTAGGTCCGTTAATTTTAGGAATAACCTATGCCGTCTTAGATAGTTATAGAAATGAATATCTTCTTGGTGATGAGTAAATGGAAAGAAATGTTGTTATTTTAGATATTGATTATGTTACATATGATGATAAGCCAGTAATTCGTTTATTTTCAAAAGACGGCGAAAAAAATGTAATTTTATTAGATGACACATTTGAACCTTATTTATATGTTGTTTCGGATGATGTGGAGGAATGCATGTCTGAAATTCAAGATAATTTGGATGTTGTTAGTGTTGAAAAGGTTATTAAAAAGGATTTTCAAGTAGAAAAAGAATTTATAAAAGTTGTATTTAAACATCCTCAAGAACTTGCAAAAAATAGGGATAAATTAAGGGATATTGAAGGAGTGCTCCAAATTAGGGAATTTGACATTCCATTTTATAGAAGATATCTTATGGATAGGGATGTTATTCCAATGACTGAAGTAACGGCCATCGGTGAAGAAATTGAATCATTTCTTAATTTAGACTCTAAAAATCAGGATATTCAAATTATTAAATTAACTGATAGGCTGAAGCGTGTTGAGGATTACCCTCAAAAATTCAGAATTTTAAGTTTTGACCTGGAAGTTAGAAATCCTCACGGCATGCCTAATTCTGAAGAAGATGAAATAATCATGATTGGTGTTGCAAGTAACTTTGGAGTTAACCAAGTAATATCTACAAAAACAAATTCTAAAGATAGGGATGATTTTGTAAATCAAGTTACCTCAGAAAAAGAAATGATTGAAGAATTTGTAAGAATAATTAAAGAAAACAATGTTGATATTATTGTTGGGTATAACTCTGATAATTTTGACTTCCCATACATTAAAGACAGGGCTAAAATTTTAGGAGTTGATTTGGACATTGGAATGGATGGATCTGAAGTTAAATATATCAGGCGGGGTTATGCTAATGCCGCTTCCCTTAAGGGATTAATTCATGTGGATTTATACTTGGTTATGAGAAGATACATGACTCTTGAGAGATATACTCTTGAAAGAGTTTATTATGAATTATTCGGTGAAGAGAAAATAGATGTTCCTGGTGAGAGGATTTGGGAGTTTTGGGACAACGGTGGCGAAGAATTGGATAACTTATTTGATTATTCTTTGGATGACGTTATTTCCACCTTGAAGATAGCTGAACAAACTTTACCTCTTAATTTAGAACTTACTCGTATCATTGGTCAACCTTTATTTGATGTTAGTCGTATGGCTACAGGTCAACAGGCTGAATGGTTTTTAGTTAAGCAAGCTTATTTTGATGATGAAATTGTTCCAAACAAACAGGGTTCTAATTTTGCAGACCGTGCTAATGCAGAAGATAATGAAGGAGGATATGTTAGAGAGCCTGAAACAGGTCTTCATGAGAATTTAGTTCAGTTTGACTTTAGAAGTCTATATCCAAGCATAATTATTTCAAAAAATATATCTCCCGATGTAATGGTTCTGGGAGATGTTGAAGATGAGGGGGATTATAATATTTCTCCGGAACATGGTTTAAAGTTTAAAAAATCTCCTCAAGGTTTCATCCCTTCCGTCATTGATAAAATATTGCAGGAAAGATTTAGAATAAAACGTGACATGAAAGCTTGTGAGGATGAAACTGAAAGAAAAGCTTTGGATGTACAACAACAGGCCATTAAAAGATTAGCAAATACCATGTATGGTATTTATGGTTTTCCTAGGTTTAGATGGTATTCTTTTGAATGTGCAAAGGCCATTACTTCATGGGGAAGACAATATATTAAATCATCAATTAAAAAGGCAGAAGAGTATGGTTTTTATGCAATATATGCTGATACTGATGGTTTTTATGCAAAATACAAAAAAGAAAAAGAATAAGAGAAATTAATTTCTCTTTAAATTTTATTTGTTTTATGGAAGTTAATTCCACTTGTTTTAGCATGACATAGTGCTTGTTAGCATATGTCCTACAGTTAACTTACTATTTTTCATGCCGTAATGGTAACTTTTGAAGTTGCCTTATTGGATGCTTGGTAGGTGTCTGTTCCGAAAAATGCTGTAATTATGTTGTAGGTGCCTACTGCAAGTTCTTTTGTGTAGTATCTTGCTTTTCCGTCGGCATCTGTTGTGATGTATTTCACACCGTTGTTTGCAAATCCAATTTCAACTCCGCTAATTGGGTTTCCATTTGTATCAGTAAGTCTAGCAATGATATAGCTATTGCTTTTAGACTTGGCTGTAAGACTAGTCACAGTTAACTTGGTAGCTATTTTACTTATCACAACTTTTGAAGTTGCTTGATTGGATGCTTGGTAGGTGTCATTACCGTAGTATGCAACTTTTATATTGTAATTTCCCTCTTCCAAACCAGTTAAATAATACCTGGCTTTACCTGCAGCATCTGTTGTGAGGTATTTCACGCCGTTGTTTGCGAATCCGATTTTTGCACCTTGGATCGGATTGCCATTGGCATCTGTTAAAGTAGCAATGACATACATGCCACTATTATAAGTGGTTGAAACACTAGTGACTGTCAATTTGGTTGCAACTTTAGTTATCGCGACTTTTGATGTTGCTTGGTTGGATTCTTGGTGGGTGTTGTCTCCGTAGAATTTAACTTTAATGTTGTAGGTGCCTTCGTTAAGTTCTTTTGTGTAGTATCTTGCTTTTCCGGCGGCATCTGTTGTGATGTATTTCACTCCGTTGTTTGCGAATCCGATTTTTGCACCGCTTATTGGGTTTGCGTTTGTATCGGTTAACCTTGCAATGATAT
>JAZUAV010000033.1:0-4487 GCA_045638165.1 Methanobrevibacter sp. | reverse complement strand
AAAATAATGACATTATTATTAATAAGGCAAATTTATTATTAATTTTCATAATAGGCTTATCCTCCTTTTAGGAATTTCAATTTAAAAAGATTTTATTTGTATATCATATATTAGATTTTTTAATATATATACGCTATTATTAAAAATTAGTATAATAAAAATGAATTGCTGTTTAAAAAAAAGAGAAGGAAGAATGAAATCATTCTTCAATGTATGAATCTATGTCAATATTTAAGTTACCACAGATTTCTTTTAGTTGTCCGTATAATTTTTCATCAATAACTATGCCATTTGCTTCAGCTTCAGCTATTCTTTTTACTTCCAGGTCTCCCGGTATGGCAACATTTTCACCAGTTGCTCTGATTTGGGAAACAAAATCTTCGGTGTGTGCTACAAATTCGCCGAAGTCTCCAAATTTGGATGGATCAATAACAACATATAAATCCCCTTTAGTACAGTCCTTTTCTGGTGAAGCAGTACCGGTTACTCCATGTCCATATCCTGCCTGAACTAACGGCCCGGTTAGAATTTCAATTAATGCTGCAAGAGCATATCCTTTAAATCCTCCAAATGGTAATATTGATCCTTCAAGAGCAGCTTTGGGGTCATTAGTTGGATTTCCATCTTTATCTAATGCCCATCCATCAGGCAAATCTAAACCTTTCCTTTTTGATTCAATAATTTTCCCACGGGCTGTAATGGAAGTGGCCATATCAACAGTAATGTAAGTTTCTGATGGAATTCCTAATGCGATTGGGTTTGTTCCGATTAAAGGCTCACTACCTCCCAATGGGGCAATAGCAGGGTCTGTATTTGCAAGCACTAATCCGATACAATTTTCTCTTAATGCTAAATCAGAATAAAATCCGGTTACTCCAAAGTGATTTGTATTGTGAACACCAACACATCCAATTCCCATTTCTTTTGCTTTTTTGATAGCCAATTGCATTGCTTTGTAGGATACAGCTTGCCCAAATCCACTGTTACCGTTAATTAAAGCAATTGCGGGGGTTTCCTTTTCAATAACAATATCATCTTTTAGGTTAATTGCCCCTGATTTAATTCCAATTAAGTATTGTGGGAATCTACCTAGCCCATGTGATGTGAATCCTTTTAAATCAGCGTCTATTGTTGCTTCAGCTACAAATTCACTATCTTCTTCACTAGCCCCCAGTTTTTTTAATATTTCCTTTACAAGAGCTATCTCCTTATCTTTCATTATCTTCATTTACACACCCCTTTAATTTTATCAAATCAGTATTCAATTTCAGATCCTTCAAAAGCTTTTACAGTGATTTTTTCATCATCAGTTACTTCACCGATTATTTGGCAGTTGCAATATTCTTTTAAAGTGCCCATAATCTTTTCAGCTTCGCTTTCATTTGCTATTACAACGAAACCTACTCCCATATTAAATACTTTGTACATTTCCTTGATGTCAACATCTTGTTCATAAATAAGTTTAAATATTTCTGGAACTTCTGGGAGATTACTTATATCGTATCCCACACCTTTTTTCAAGCGTCTAAGGTTTGTAAATCCTCCCCCGGTAATATGTGCAAGTCCATTAATATCATATTCTTTTTCAAATAAGGCTACAATAGGTTTGACGTATAATTCAGTGGGTCTAATTAACTCTTCTCCAATTGTGGTCTCGCTATTTGGCATTTTATCATCAACACTAAATCCGGCATCATCAAATAATGCTTTTCTTGCTAAACTGTATCCGTTTGAATGAATTCCATTACTTTCGATACCAATCAATACATTTCCTGGCTGAATATTTTCACCAGTAATGATTTTATCGATGTCTACAAAGCCAATTCCAGTACCTGCCAAATCAAAGTCTTTAATTATTCCTGGAAGTGAAGCAGTTTCACCACCAATAATAGCTATTCTTGATTCTTCAGCACCTTTTACAAGACCTTCAGCAATTTCGGCTGCTCTTTCAGGGTCTGGTTTTTCAACAGCAAGATAATCTACTAATGCAATTGGTTCTGCACCAACACAAAGGATATCGTTTACTACCATAGCAATACAGTCTATACCAACTGTATCGTATTTATTCATCATTTCAGCAATTAGAATTTTACTTCCAACACCGTCAGTACTCATTGCAATAGCTTTATCGCCTAATTTTACTAAGGCGGCATAATGACCACTGTCGGTAATAATGTCTCTATATGATAATGTTGATTTGAGTTTATCTGCTAACTTTGAAACAGTTACAGCTTCAAGGTCTATATCAACACCAGATTCTGAATAAGTAACCATTTTAACACCTATAAGCTTTATTTAATTAAAAAATAAATAAATATTGTATTTAACAATATTTTCAATACACTAATATTTTTGTTTTATTAAGTATTTAATTCTTTTTTTAAAATCATTGAATTCTAACACAATCTAAATTGATTGGAGTTTTAGTTTCTATCTTATAACTTCTATGAATGGAAGATGCTAAGTCAACAGCCTTATATGGGTCTCCGTGACAAGTGATGACCTTTTCAGGTCTTGGATTAAGTCTTTTTACATATTCCATCAATTGTCTTCTATTGGAGTGTCCACTAAATCCGTTAATTGTTTTAACTTGCATTTTAACACAGAATTGTCGGGTTCTACCATCGTCATCTTCAAGAGGAATCTCTTTCCATCCTTTTTGGACTCTTCTACCCATTGAACCTTCAGATTGATATCCTACAAAGATTAAAGTATTCCTTTCATCTTCACATAACCATTTGAAGTATTCAACGGAGTTTCCTCCAGTTAACATGCCGGAAGTGGATAAAATGATTGCTGGCTGTTTGCTTTCAACAATATCTTTTCTTTGGTCGTGATTTTGAACTTTTTCAAACATTTCTGAAACAAATGGATTTCTTCCCATGTGGAAAATTTGGTCTCTTAAGTCTTTACTTAAGTATTCTGGCCTTGCAGTATGAATTGCAGTCGCCTCCCAAATCATACCATCAATATAGATAGGCACCTCTTCAATTAATCCATGTCTCATATATTCTTCCAAAACAACCATAAGCTCTTGTGCTCTTCCAACAGCAAATACTGGAACTAATACTTTTCCGCCGCGTTTAAGGGTTTTATAGATGGTTTTCATCATTTCTTTTTCAGCGTTGTTTCTTGATGGCTGAACATCTTCTTTTCCACCATAGGTACTTTCCATGATTACTGTTTCAGCACGTGGGAATCTAATTGTTGCAGGTTCAAGTAATCTGGAAGGTTCGTATTTAAAGTCCCCAGTATAAACCAGGTTATGTGCTCCGTCTCCTATGTGCATATGGGATATTGCTGAACCTAAGATGTGCCCTGCATTATGTAATGTTAATCTAATGTCTGGAGAAATGTCAGTCACTTCTCCGTAATCAAGGGTAATTGTATTTTTAATAGCTTGTTTCACATGTTTGGATGTAAACGGTAATGGATTACCTTCCCTGTGGGCGATATCCAAATGATCGAATTGTAAAAGTGTAGTCAAATCTCTTGTTGGGGTGGTACAGTAAACTGGCCCTTCATATCCGTAATGGTAGAGATACGGCACAAATCCGCAATGGTCCAAGTGAGCGTGAGAAATAATGACTGCATCCAATTCTTCAATTGAAAATTCAGGTGCATTCAAATATGGGAATGCAGTTTTATTATCTGATGCTGCAACATTGACACCGCAGTCTAATAAAACACGACTGTTCGGTGTTTGTAAAAGCATTGATGAACGCCCTACTTCTTTAAATCCCCCCATTGATGTAACTCTTGCCCAATCATTAGGGTGTTTGGTGCCTTGGTGAATCTGACGTCCAAGACGTTGCAACATTTTTTTCCTTTCTTTACTACTATTTTTTTGTATTGTTCTAATTTTTCCAATAATATCAGAACTGATTGGGGGAGTTCTTAGAATTTTAGGTGCCCATCCAGTGTTTTTAACAATGTTTCTTGATGTAACTCCGTATTTTCCAATAACTAATCCTGGTTTTTTTGCAGTAATGACTACTTCACCGGTAACAGTATCGAAATAAATGTCAGTAATTTCAGCGCCTTCAGGAACTATCTCATGAATTTTATTAATTGTTTCTTCAGGTTCAAGTAAAGCGCATTTGTCAGACCTGATAATAAGTCTTTTTCTAAGTTCTTTTGCAAGTGATCTTATGAGATCGCCATTTTCAGTTATGATTTCTGGATTTTTGGTATAAACTACTACTTCTGGTCCTTCAAATTCCACTTTCGAAACTTGAATTTCATCCGGTAGTTTACTTAAAATCTCTTTTTTAATATCTTCTAAAATATCTGAAGTCATATAATCCCTTCAAAAAAAGTTTGTGTAGGTATTATAGTTTACGAAAAGCTTTAAGCTATAATTAGTTAAATTTCATAAACTATCTACACTAATTATATAAAAAAATAGTTAGTTATGAAAAATTAGCTTACTTATATTTTTTCAAGAATCTCATTAATTTTTTCATTATCTAACATTTCAAAGCCGT
>JAZUAV010000032.1:0-35815 GCA_045638165.1 Methanobrevibacter sp. | reverse complement strand
GTTCCACCTTCGATAAGAACTTCGACTGTATCTTTAGCCATCAGTCAGCCTCCTTTTGAATTATTCTAATTTGATCAGCTTTAACAGTAACCGGAATAGGTACTGCTGCTTCTATTAACTCTAGAACGACTTCTTCACGTGATTCATCAATACGAACCACTTTCGCCCTTTCACCTTTGAATGGTCCAGAAATAAGCTCAACAATACTTCCTTTTTGAATTGAGGAAATAATAGGTTCCGGTTTTAAGAATCTTTTTACTTCTTCAAAGGTAATGTCAACATTACCTTCTACTACACCTCTTAAATGCTGTACCTTTAAGTCAGGGTTTCTGAGATCTATCTTTGTTGAAGATTCAACCAAAATATATCCTTTTAAAGATTCCGGAACAAGAATTGATGAAATGCCTATACCATCAATGGTTCTAGCTTTACGTGCTAGGAGTCTAGCAACATTTCTTTCTTGACCCGCAGAGGTCTTAAGAGCATATATGGAACTATTAGTATCTTCCATGAAAAATTCACCTATTTCATAATTTACTGGTTAAAATCATACATTAAGTTAAAAGTTATTTGAAGCACCGCAATTGTAAGATTGCAGATTCTTAGGTAATTCACAATAAGTGAAAATTGACTAAGCTATCCCCCACCTTCCCTAGGTTCATAATAATATCATATAATTGATTTAAGACACAACTTGGAAAGTTTAAAATCTAAAATCAAAAAGATACAAAATTATTACAAAATTCTATTATAATTTAATGGGATTCAAAAAATGGTTAATGGTTTTATAAACCAATTAATGAACCGAGTAAAACTATAACAAAACCTATTACACCAATAATAACTACGCCGATTGATGTAACTTTAGCAAGCTCTAAATATTCTTGCTTATCTGGTTTTCTAGATACTTTCAATACTCTTTTACTGTCTTTAATAAATTTATTAAAACTTTCTTGCACATTCATTTTAAATACCCAAAATTAAAAAAACTATGAAGCCATAGTTTAATGAATTATAATAAAATAATAGTAATAAAATAATTTATATTTTAAACATTAATAAATGTTTGCATTATTGGAAAAAAATAAAAAGATAGAATTAGAAAATTCCATCGATGAAATCATCTAATTGGTCTTTAGCTGATTCAGATTCAACTTTTTCTTCAGCATATTCAATTTCTGGTTCATTGTTTGAATCATAATCGGCATTGATACCTGAAACGACCACAGTGGTTCTAACCATATTTTGAAGGCTTTCATCAATTTGAGTACCCCAAATAATGTTGGCTTCAGGATCCAATTTGTCAGCAACAACTTGAACGATTTTTTCAGCTTCATGCAATGTTAAATCAGAACTACCTGTTATGTTAACTAAAGCGGCAGTAGCATTTGAAATATCTATGTCTAATAATGGACTGCTTAATGCTTCATGTACAGATTCTAAAGCTCTATCTCCAGAATCAGATTCGCCCATACCAATCATGGCCATTCCAGAACCACTCATGATACTTCTGATATCTGCAAAGTCCAAACTGATAAGACCTCTTTTGGTAATCAGTTCAGTAATTCCTTTAACAGCTCTGCCTAAGATTTCATCAGAAACCATGAAAGCTTTGTTTAAAGGCAAGTTTGGTGCAACTTCCAATAATTTGTCATTAGGTATGATGATTACAGTGTCTGCAGCTTCCTGGAGTTTTTCCAAACCTTGTTCTGCATTTTCTCTTCTTCTAATTCCTTCAGCAGAAAATGGTAAAGTTGCAACAGCAACGGTTAATGCGCCTAATTTTTTAGCTAATTTAGAGATAATTGGAGCTGAACCAGTACCGGTTCCTCCACCAAGACCACATGTGACAAATACCATGTCTGCGCCTACTAACTCCTCCCTAATTTCATCTTCACTTTCTTCAGCACATTCTTCACCTACAGATGGCTCTCCACCTGCACCCAATCCTTTTGAAGTTTGTCTACCTAACAATATTTTTTTACTGGATTGACTGTAAAATAAATCTTGAGCATCAGTATTGACAGCAATGGTTGTTGCTCCTTCAATACCCATCTCATTTAATCTTGAAATAGTGTTGTTACCTGCTCCACCGGCACCAACAACGAAAATTTTAGTTTTAACACCGTTCATTATATCTGTAAGCTCTTCATCAATGTCTGAAGCGAGCTTGTTCGGTGTTTTCTCTTCCATTCTTTGTTCGGATTCCTTAATTGCATCATCTATAAATTTCACAAATTAACCCCACATACTCTGCTATTAAAATTAATTGTTAAATATTTCTATTGTAACTAATATTTAAATGCAACTCTTTTTAAAAAAATATGAAAAAATTATATTATACTTCATAATATATTAACTTAATCCCTCGGCATTGCAATAATTTCATGAAACTTCATGTTGAATAAGTTTTTGGAATTGACCGGAGTTAAAATAACTGCAGTATCAACGCCGTGAGCTCTTCCGCCAATGGCTATGATCTCTTCACCTGTAGGAATCAGGCCTGCATCGGCAGCCATGATTGAAATTTCACCAGCAACTTTGACACCATGAGAAAACATCCTGAGAGTGTCGGCAACGACATCTAATGGGGAATAGCCCCCGTATTTGTTAGTGACACCCCTTGCAGCACCACTGAACGCGTGCAATCCAAAGTAAGTTACAATACCCAGATTCTCTAGCTTTTCAATCATTTCATCACTGATATCTGACTGATTAGGTCCGCTGAAACCGTAATTATGAGTAACATTGATTATTTTAACCTTATCCCCAACAGCTTCAGCGAGTTTTAATGCAGACTCACCGGTTGCAGAAGCAATTACAATGTGTTTGATGTTTTCAGTCACTTCCAATTTATCTTTAACGGCCAAAATCAATTCATCTGTGTAATCGTTTCCTTGTTCGTCGAAATATGTTATAAATTTTCTTGCCATTTTAACACCACAAAATTATTAAATTAATTTAAACACTAATACTATATATTAAACAACTGGTTTTAAAAAGATTTTTATGACAAGCGATGAGTTGAAAGATATAAAGCATGTTGTCAATGGAGATTACATAGTAATTCCTATCGAAACGGGCTACATTAAGCCGAATGAAAATTTAGATTCAATCATAAATCCTGCAAGAGAACTGATGAAAGATGGGGATTATTTGGTAATAGCTGAAACTCCCATATCCGTATCACAGAACAGGTTGGTTGATGAATCGCAATATACTCCTTCACTGATGGCCAAGTTTTTGACAACCATCTGGAGCAAATACCTTTGGGGATACATTTTAGGACCCCTTTTGGGAATTAAGAAAAGAACAATCAAAAATCTTAGAAGGCTTCCTGAGGAAACAAAAGCCCACAAAGAGGTGGTTCTTCAATTATATGGATTAAAACATGCTCTAAAACCTGCTTCAGAAGCTGGAATTGATTTGAGCAATGCTCCAGGAACATATGTTTCACTTCTTCCCGAAAATCCCGAAAAGGTCGCAAAGGAAATCAAGGAGGAAATCGGAAAAGATGTTTGCGTTTTAATAATCGATACCGATGCCACATACATGAAGAACAGCAAATATTTCACAGGCCTTCCGATAGCCATTGACGGCATTGAAGCGGACAAGGGTTTTTTCGGATATCTGAAAGGTCAGCTGTCCGAAAACATGGGATCAACCCCGTTGGGATGCAGTGAAGATATAAGCGTTGAGACCGGACTGAAAATGGCAAATATTGCAGAAGACTATCAAAAATCGCTTTCAACCGAAATGAAAACCATCCACAGCGTAAAATCCGTTTTGGGTACGGAAATTGATGAAGTTACAATCGAAGATCTGGATTCGATTACCCACACCCCCGCAGTAATAATCAGAAAAAAATAATTATTTTGGAAAAATCACTTTTAAATTAGTTATATTTTTATAATAAAAAAGATATAACTAAACATTAATTTTAATAGGTTATCATAAATTTTAGTTTATTTTTTAAAATCTTCATTTTGATGAAATATGATAATGAGATATTAGGGGCAATTAAATGATAGATGATCCATTAGTAAAGACTTTATTAACCAATGTTGTTGAAGATGAAAGCAATTTACCTATAATCCAAGCATTAATCGATGGAATTGAAACTGATGAAGAAATTGCTAATAAAACTGGAATTAAATTAAACATCGTTAGAAAAATACTTTATAGACTTTATGACATGGGATTAGCAAGTTATAAAAGAAGTAAAGACCCTGAAACTCAATGGTTTACTTATTCTTGGAAATTTGAAACCGAAGAAGTTATTTCACGTATCATCAAAGATTCTGAAAAATACTTAAAAATGCTTAACGATGAACTGGAACGTGAAGAAAATAACATGTTCTTCATATGCCCGCAAGGCCATGTAAGACTTGATTTCGATGAGGCATCCGATTATGAATTCTTATGCCCTGCATGTGGTGAAGAACTGGAATTCCAAGACAATACCAACAATATCAAACAGATAAAAGAAGACATCAAAATGGTTGAAAGTAATTTTAATTCATTTACCAAAAAATTCAAACAATAACGATAAAATGGAAATTGAATTACTTAAAAAGGAGAACACCCCCGAGAATGTCATAGAACACTCCCTAGCCGTCTGTAAAAAAGCTATGAAAATAGCTGCTAATTTTGACAATGCCGATGAGGACCTTATCAAAAAAGGTGCTTTATTGCATGATATCGGAAGATCCAAAACCCATGGAATAACCCATGCGATTGAAGGAGTAAAGATTGCCGAGAGATATGGCTATGACAAGGACGTTTTGAATATTATCGAAAGGCATATCGGCGCTGGAATCACCAAAAATGAAGCTGAAAAGTTAGGTCTTCCCGTCAAGTCATATTTACCGGAAACTCTTGAAGAAAAGATTGTAGCGCATGCGGACAATCTGATTAGCGGCAGCAAAGAAGTGAATATTGATTTTGTTATTGAAAAATGGAAAAGAAGAATTGAAGACAGCGAAGACAATATTGAAAGGCTGATTCAATTAGACAATGAATTAATCAAAGCTTTTGAGGAATAATATGAAAGTAATCTGTTCAAGTGAAGAGTCATTATATCGTCCGGAGGCCGTTAGGTGGAGACAAAGAATGGAAATGATGAAACCTCTCGGAGATACGGTTGTTTTGCTACCATGCAGTATGAAAAAACCTTATTCAAATTCAAAGTCCCATCAGAAGTTCAGAAAAATCACAAGATCATTTCAGGAACTCATTGTTACTTCCCCTTTTGGAATCTGTCCAAGGGAACTTGAAAATACCTTCCCGATACAATCCTATGATGTAAGCACAACAGGTTCATGGTCCCAGGATGAAATTGACGAAGCCGGAAAATTAATCAGAAAATATACAGAAGGCAAAACCGTAATAGCAAACCTCAGCGGAGGTTACCTTGAGTGCTGCCAACAGCATGTCGATGAATTCATCAACGTCTGTGAAGACGGCAGGCCAACCTCTCCGGATTCCCTTTACAATTTAAGAATGGAGCTTAAAAACCATCAAAGAGTTAATAGACGGGAAAAGACATTGCATGAATTAAGGTCAATTGCAATGTATCAATTCGGTGAAAAGGCATATGATTTCATTCCGGACAATGTCAAAACAAAAGGAATGTATCACAAAAGAATACTTTCAGATGGAAAGCAGCTGGCTCTGCTCAACAAGGATCATGGTTTGTTCAGGTTAAATTTGCCCGGTGGAGAAATTTTAAAGGACTTGGGCATCAACATAGTGGATATTGACTTTGAACTGGAGACCAATACAGTATTCGCTCCGGGAATCCATAAAGCAGACCACAATATCATTCCAAACGACGAGGTGGTTGTCGTTAAAGATGATGAAGTTGTTGGAGTCGGAAAAGCCGTTTTAACCGGCCGTGAAATGGAGGAATGCCGCAACGGCATTGGCGTTAAAATAAAGCATAGGGTCAAGTAAAATTTATATTAATTCTGAATAAATTAACAAAACATATATAAAGTTAAATTAGCAATAGTTATAACTACAAATTGATTAAATAATAGGAGACATGTTATGTCAGAAGAATTAGTAAATGATATAAAAGATGCTGTTTCTGTAATTAATGACCCTCACATGGGAATAAGTATTGTAGAAATGGGTATTGTACAAGATATCACTGTAGATGGTGATCAAGCTGAAATTATACTTAAACCTACCAACCCAGGATGTATGAGTATTACTCGTATCGCTGCTGATGCTAAAATCAGAGCTGAAAATGTTGAAGGTATTGAAAAAGCAAAAATCATTGTTGAAGGACACGCTATGGCTGACTCCATTAACGAAATGATTAACAGATAATTTTTTTTTAATCTTAATTAATTTCTATATATAATCTGGCCAATAACCAAAAAGATTATATATAGCTATTAATATAAGTATAAGTGTTGACAGTTAACTGTCCAATTCGATTTTTTATAGGCTACTGGCACAGCTTGGTTAGCGCGCTCGGCTGATAAGCGGGAGGTCATGGGTTCGAATCCCATCTAGCCTACTTTTAACTAATTTTCTAATGTTTTATCAACATATATCAACTTTTTCTTTGATTGAACTACCTCAAATTGTAGAGCTCAAGGATTCTTACTTCACGAGCTGTACACTCTTTTGAGTATAGAATTACCGTGCTATCCCCCTAGTCCCCAAGGTTTAGGATGTTTAAAGTTTTAATTTTGACTTGGTTTTCGTCAATTTTGATTTTAAACATCTAATAGATATTTTATATTTTTAATTAAATGATTATTTTCCAAGAGCATGTGAAGTATTGAAATTTCACACCCCCAGCAAATCTCCAACTTGCAGAAATTTGAGCATTCTTGCATCATTTAGATAAACCATCCTATAAAAAAAATAACTAATTTTATATACTCTCTTCAACATAATATAACAAGAATGTACAAAAAGTTGGAATGATGATATTTATGTGGGAAAAAATCAACCAAAAATTTAGAAAGTATCCTGCCCGTATGAGAGTCGCTGAAAAAATGATTGAACTTGGACTGTCCCTGAATGAAAACGGCAAGATTTACTGCGGCAATCTAAAAATAAGCGATAAGGCACTGGCTACAGCAGCAGATGTTGACAGAAGAGTGATAAAATCAACAATTTCCATTATCAGGGAAGACGAAGAATTGTACAATCTTTTCAGCAACATAATCCCTGCAGGGACCCTGCTTAAAAACATTGCAAAAAACCTGGAACTGGGCGTTGTGGAAATAGAAGTCGGATCTGAAAGCGAGGGCATACTGGCTGCAACAACAAATTTAATATCAAAAAATGGAATTGGCATAAGGCAAGCCTATGCCGAAGATACGGAGCTTCAAAAAACTCCATCATTAACCATAATTACTGAAAAACCAGTAAGTGGCGATTTAATTAATGAATTCTTAAAAATAAAAGGAATAACAAGAGTGTCAATTTATTGATTTTCCAAACTCTCTAAATGGGCCATTCTTGCTTTTTCCATTTCCCTGTCTTCTTCTTCAAGAACTTCCAAAAGTTCTTCCCAAGCTTCTAAAGATTCTTTAGCAGCTTCTTCACTTAATTTTTCAATCGCATAGCCTGCATGGATTAGAACATAATCCCCAATTTCTACATCAGGCAATAAATCCATTTTGGCCCTTTGCCTTGCTCCACCAAAGTCGGCGAACAACATATTTTCCTCTCTATCTATCTCAACAATTTGAGCCGGAGCTGCAATACACATTTTTCCCTCTCCAAAATATAATATATAAAATAATTAATACATAGTATTATATAAAATTATCTAAATAGGTGTTTTTATGAAGAATATTGTTATTGGATCAGGACCTGCAGGAAGATTAGCTTCCCTACAGCTTGGAAAACTTGGTGAAGAAGTTATTTTAATTGAAAAAAATCATATAGCAGGAACCTGTTTAAACGAAGGATGCATGGTCATTTGCGCATTAACCGACATTGCAAAATTCATTGACTCAAATAATAGATTCAACAATCATGGTTTCATTAAAAGTCAGCTTGACATTTCCTATGAAAAGATAGTTGAAAAGATTATCCAGACCCAGGAAAAGCTTAGAGAACTGAACCAGATGGAAAATGAACTTGTTGGAAACACCATTATCTATGGAAAAGCAAGCATTGAAGGTGATTCAGTTAAAGTGAATAATGAAAGTTATGATTACGATAATCTGTTAATTTCAACCGGAGCACGCCCATTCATTCCGGATGTCAAGGGAAGCGAATATGGCCTTACAAACAGGGACATCCTGAAAATCGATGATGTTCCTGAAAAGTTGAATATTATCGGAGGAGGGGTAATCGCCTGTGAAATAGCTAATATCTACTCCACTCTTGGAAGTGAAGTTAACGTCATTGCAAGAAGCAAATTCCTAAAAGAAATTGGGGAGAACGCAAAAAAATATGTTTTAAAACACATATTACAGGACATTAACATATATGAAGATACCAATATAACCGAAATTTCAAAAAATAAGGTAATCACTGACAAGAATGAAGAATTGGAAGGAACTCCATTTTTTGCGACCGGAAGAACACCCAACAGTGAAATTGCCGAAGGTTTCGTTGAACTGAATCCAGATAAAACAATTAAAGTCAATGAAATGATGCAGACAAACCGCAGCAATGTATATGCCGCAGGGGATGTCACCGGAGGATTGCAACTGACTCCAGTAGCCAGAATGGAAGGCATCGCAGCTGCAAGAAATATGGCTGGCTACCTGAATAAGGTGAGCTACAGCTGCATTCCTCAAACGTTAAGTTTGAACATGGAAGTCAGTTTTGTTGAAGATGAAAACAGTGCCTGCAGCGATGAGGACAAGGCGACAATCGGAATACCTGGAATTGCAGGACCACACTCCTTTTGGAACATATTGACCGGAGATACAGGATACACTGAAGTGGAATTCGATGAAAAAAACAATAAAATCAACAGAATCAATGAAATATCCCCATCATCCCCAAGTGACGTTGCATATCTGTCTTACTTGATGAGAGAGGGTTATGATCTGGATGACTACGGAGACTTTTTGGAAGTTCATCCGTCTACAGATTCAAACTATAAAATAATAAAGAATATGTGGTTATGACTTTGCCACTATTTTACTTCTTTTAGCATCTTATCCGCTAAAACATCACTTGCTTCGAGGCATAGCTTGGCATATTTTGAAGTGTTTTCGCTTAAGGAGTCGTAATTTTCAAATGCATATTGAACGCTGCTAACTGTATCGGCCACTGAAGATTCAACAATAGCTCCCTTAAATACTCCTGCCATGTTCTGATATCTTCCCCATTTGACATGGGTTAAGGCGACGATTGGAGTATTGCTTGTTAAGGCTTCCTGAATTGATACCCCATCATCAGTCAATACGGCCAAATCGGCAAACTTGAATAAATGGTTTACCCAATCAACATAGCCCCCGTAAATGATATTTCTTTTGTTTATTTCATCCAAATATTCATCTTCCAGAGGAAGACCTATTAAAACAAGGTTGTATTCATCCGTAAAATCGGCAACGCTGCACACACCGTCAATCATGCCTTTAAATATTGATGAACCTGAAGAGAACACTATGGTTTTTTTATTCTCATCAAAATTTGGATATTCCTTTAATTTTGAAAGTCCAACTTTTGCATCCCCTTTGGAAAAATCATCAGATAATGGATAAAAGGATTTATCTGTGTTTTTTGGAAGAACATCCCATTTAAACTTATCCAAATCAGGCAATATATAACATTCATTGAATTTAGGGCATACTTTTGAATCAAGAGGAGTGGAAATTAATGAAAAAGATTTTTTACGGGCAAATTTCGCACCTAAAGATCCAACAATAGCTCCTCCACCCAAAATTCCAATTACAAAATCAGGATTTATTTTCCTAATTAAACTTCTGGCTTTGAAAGTTGCAGAAACTAATTTCAAGGCCCCCTTTGCAGCAGATAGCTTAGTGGCTGCGTGACCTCCTGCCTGAGGAATGGATATCTTATGCCAGGAATATCCATGCTTTTTAAATAAGATTCCTGGAGCGGACTCATCCAAAGCAATTTCACAGGAAACTCCCTTTTTTTCAAGCGATTTTGTTAAATTTAATGCAATTGCCGCATCTCCACCTAATCCTCTGCCTGTAACAATTAATAATGCTTTCATTAAAGTTCACCTCCCTAATCTTAAGGGTTGCTTGTCTTTCGGGACAAATTTGCCCATGCGTTTTGCATATGGATTATACAGCAATCTTCTAAAACCTAATGAAATCAATAAAGGATTTTCAACAGAGTACTGTTTATCTTTAAGAATCAGTTTTCTTAATAAATCTCCCAATCCCCCTCCAGTTAAAACATCCATGAAATAATCGCCGAATACAGGATTTATCAGCCCTAAACGTTGATTGAAGAATAATCTTAAAGTATTACGCCTTACAAATGCTATTAATGCTATAGTGATTATTGAGAATACAAGAAGCCACCAAAATCCTCCCATCAAATAGAATGCTATGCCTAATGCGACCCCAAAGGTATGGTTTCCAACTTCACCCAACATGATTTTTCCTGCAAAATCAAGAGGACAATAGCCTAAGCAGACAGACAGAATCAATAATGGTGTGTAAATAGCCAATAGCTCATCAGTTGGCGGAGAATTAATTAACAGCATAAATAGAATAGTTAGAATAGACATGATTATGGTTACGATACAGGTTGAACCCGGCTGCATATCTGAAATGTTGAGAGGCTGAACCATTAAAGCAATGAGAATTGCTGAAACGCCCAATCCTTCAATGATTCCTACAACCATCACAAATATGATTCCTATTCCCCTTGAAAGTTGCCCCCATTCCATGTCCAGGGGAACACATTTCCGTCTTCCAAGAATATCGTCGATGAAAGCGAAAATCCCAATTATTAAAACAAGATTATTGAATTTAGGCAATAAATAAAATGATAAAATAATAAATGGAACCAAACCAATGGCTCTAGGAATTCCTCCACGAACATTAGGATACAGATTACCTAAATAACCTCTCTTTCCGAAGAATCGAAAGACTGCATTTAGGATTAGAGTTCCTACTGCAGATAGGATGAAAACATAAAGTATTGCAATAACTATCGACGTATACATCATATATATCAACTATAATTTTAAAAAAAAAATTTTTTATAATATGATTTAATGTTTTATGTTATATAAATCTTATATCCATATTTAAAATCAGCCAATTTCATATCTTAAAATAGCTGCCATGCCGCCTAAGCTTTCTAATTGTTTACCTCCCTCATGTTCGCTGCTGATTACCATTACTTCCCCTTTCATGTTTTCAACCATGTCCATCATCTCTCCCATGTTTTCGCTGGCCACTTTAGTGTCCAATACCAGAAGTTCGCTGACGGCGCCCATGTTAATTGCGTTTGTGGTTTGCTTAAGCCCATAAACTATTTTGGAGGAATTTTTTCCGATTTCAGAAAGAAGGTTGTCGATGGCCATCATCTCCAAAGCTACCCTGTTTTCCGAAGTCAACTTCTCGACTGTTCCCTTCTTTAAAACTTCCGCTATCCCAACTCGTCCGCCGGATCCTGTGCTTTCTATAATTGCTTTTTGTGCCAGGTCCTTATGCTTATCCTTAATATAATCATAGAAATCATTTTTTACAAATCCCGGACCGGCAATAATGATATTCTGAATTGAATCGAATTTTTCGATTGACTCTATGACCTTCTCATAAAACTGGACTATGTTCTTCTGCCTGTTCTTATCCAGAATCCTCTTTCCTGAAACATGGCCTTTGATTGGACCATAATATTCTATGCCGAACTGTCTCATCAGTCCGAGAGTTGCACTGTCATCTTCCATAACCACTATTATTGCCGCCAGTTTTTTAGAGGCATCAATAGCTTGGTTGAGCCTTTTGATTGCCCATTTAGGCCATCTGTCCTTTTTGATGGTGATTGGAGTGTTGAGCTTGACTTCAAGAGTATGGTGAGATCCCAATGGAATCAGGTCTTCAGGACCCCTTGTGATTACTCCTGTTAGTCTCAATTTTCCTGTGAAGAGATGAAAACTGATGTTTTCAATATCCAAACCCAGATAAAAAGTCTTTTTAACACCTCTGTCACTTCTCAACTTATCGCCAGTATTGTCTTGTATGCGGCGTGTTGTTTTTGATGATGCATTGTCTCCGACCTCCACTATATGAGACAGATGCCATAGGTCATCCAATGTTTCCGGAACCACTTCAATTTTCCCTTCCTTCGTATCCTGGTTTATGATTTTCATGTTTTCACGATAATTTTTATATCTAATAATAATTATATATACATTCTAATTTAAAACTATTAATGATTAAAATGAATGTTGGAATAATTGGTGGTAGCAGCGGTCTTGGAAGAACACTGGTCTACTACTTCAGAGATGAATTTGATGTGTTTATAAGCGGAAGAGATCACAAAAAAGGCAGGAAAATTGCTGATGAGGCTGATGTGAACTATGTCGAGTCAAATGCAGAGCTTGCAAATATCAGCGACATACTGGTAATATCCGTTCCGATACAGCATACCGAAGACGTGATACGTGAAGTTGCCCCATTCATGAAGGAAGGAAGCGTCATGATTGACGTGACTTCAGTCAAGGAGGGACCTTCAAGGACAATGGCCGAAACACTGCCGGAAAATGTAGAGTACATTCCAACACACCCTGTATTCGGTCCAAGAACAACAGATTTGAACAACCAGGTAATCGTTTTGACTGCCGATAGGAAAGGCGAATGGTATGACAGGGTTTACGGATATCTCAAAAGCAAGAATATGAGAATCATCGAAACCACAGCTGAAAAGCATGACTATATGATGAGTATCGTTCAGGTTTTAACTCATTTCTCATTCATTTCAACAGCTTCGGCAATCGAAAAACTGAAAGTGGATTTGTCCGAAACCGAAGATTATGAAAGTCCGATTTATAATTTGATGATTGATTTGATTGCCCGTATTGTTGCTCAAAATCCATATCTGACATACAACATTCAAACCAGGAACAGCAATGGCCCTAAAATTAGAAATACTTTTGCAGATGCTGTGCTTGAGCTGAGGGATGTTATCAACGGCTGCGATGATGAGCAGTTCATTGAAATAACAAACAAAGCGACAAAACATATGGGAGACATTAAAAACGCTCTGGGTAGAAGTGACAAAGCCATAAGGGCATTGAGTTACGAATATACTTATTTAAACAATATGATTGGCCATGAGGTTGGATTGAAGCATATCTATTCCGGCAAAATCCATGTCGGAATCCTTGAAAGCGTTGACGGGAAGACTGCGATTTTAAAAGATGGAAACAAAACCAAAAAACTGCGTATAGCAAACATCAGGATCCTGCTTAGAGATGAACTCCATGACTGGAAAATCAAGAATTTGGATAAGAAAACAGAGTCCATCAGTTGTGTTTTTCCAAAAAATGTCGATGCCGAAACAATACAGAATACAATATTGAATATTGACAACATCATTGATGTTAAGCTAACCGATGCCTATAACGGTCCTCAAATTGATGACGGTTTCATAAGTTTGACATTTGAGATAATGGCATTGTCTAAAGAAGATATTGAAAATGTGAAAAAACTGTTCACAAGTTTCGGAGGAGTCATCAGATAATTGTTTCATATGATGCGAACAAATATTAAAATACCAAAAAGTAATTAAAATTTTATTTTAAATATGACCAATCACCAACAAATATTTTTACAATATAAAAATTTTAAAATCAATATTATCAATAACATGAAATTTAAACTGTTTTTATAAAATATAACCCGATTTAAGAAGAAAAATTTTTAAATTTTTGACCGAAACCTTTATATAGTACTTCAAACTATGTTATATTGTCAAAGATTAATAAACTTACAAAAAGTTACAAAAAGATTTTTGACCATTACAATTATTGATACTTATAGCCATCTAAAGGAGATGATAACATGGCAGAAAATGAAATTACATTAAAAGTTGCAGAAGCAATTTCCCAAAAAGATGTCGGTCAAGGCGTTGCAAGACTTGATCCGAATGTCATGGATGACTTAGGCATCCAAGAAAGAGATTTAATAGAAATCGTTGGGGAAAGAAGAACTGCAGCTATTGCTCTTCCTTCTCAAACTGATATTGGACTTGGAGTAATCAGAATTGACGGGTTAGTTCGTAAAAACTCAGGGGCAACCATCGGTGGAGAAGTTACAATTAAAAAGACTAAAGCAACCGAAGCGAAAAAAGTTGTTTTAGCTCCAATTGAAAATAACATCCGCGTGCAAGGTGACGTTCGCGGTTTATTCGCTGGAAAAGTAATGGTGCAAGGAGACATTATAGGGTCTCAGATAAGAGCGCCAAGACCTAGCATGAGCAGAGGATTCAATAGCATATTCGATGAATTGATGGACTTTACTCCGGCAATGAAAGAAATCAAATTTGCAGTAGTGTCCACCAATCCAAAGGATATCGTTATTGTTGGCCCAAATACCGAAGTGCAACTTCACGAATCTCCGGTAGACGTAAGCAAACTCGAAGGTGTTGGAAACCTCGTTGATGTAAGCTATGAAGACATCGGAGGTTTAAAAGAGGAGGTTAAAAAAGTAAGGGAAATGATTGAAATTCCTCTTAAAAGACCTGAACTCTTTGAAAAATTAGGAATTGCACCACCAAAAGGAGTATTGATGCACGGTCCGCCTGGAACCGGTAAAACCTTACTGGCAAAAGCTGTAGCCAGCGAAAGTGATGCTCATTTCATTGCGATAAACGGTCCTGAAATCATGAGCAAATATGTCGGCGGATCTGAAGAGAACCTAAGGGAATACTTCGAAGAAGCTGAAGAAAACTCACCATCAATCATATTCATTGATGAACTCGATGCAATCGCTCCAAAAAGAGAAGAAACCAACGGTGAAGTTGAAAGAAGAACTGTAGCTCAACTTTTAACTTTAATGGACGGTCTTAAATCCAGAGGGCAAGTTGTAGTCATCGGAGCAACCAACAGGCCGGATTCACTTGACCCTGCACTCAGAAGACCTGGAAGATTCGACCGTGAAATCGAAATTGGAGTGCCTGACTCTGAAGAGAGAAAAGAAGTCCTTGAGATTCACACAAGAAACATGCCTCTTGCAGAAGACGTTGACCTTGACAAGATTTCAAATACAACCCACGGATTTGTAGGGGCAGATCTTGAGTCATTATGTAAGGAAGCGGCTATGAGAGTAGTCAGAAGAATCCTTCCGGAAATTCAAAATGACGAAGAGATTCCAAAAGAGGTAATGGAAAAAATCGTGGTAACCGGAGACGACTTCAAAAATGCTCAAAAGGAAATCCAACCTTCCGCATTAAGGGAAGTCCTTGTACAAATCCCAGACATCAAATGGGATGATGTCGGCGGTCTTGAAGATGTAAAACAGGAATTGAAAGAAGCGGTCGAATGGCCATTGAAACATCCTGAAACCTTCCAACGCCTAGGCATAAGACCTCCTAAAGGAACATTGCTTTACGGAATTCCTGGAACCGGTAAAACATTGCTTGCTAAAGCAGTGGCCAGCGAAAGTGAAGCCAACTTCATTTCAGTCAAAGGTCCTGAACTTTTATCAAAATGGGTCGGTGAATCCGAAAAAGGAGTGCGTGAAGTGTTCAGAAAAGCAAAACAGGCAGCACCTACAGTGATCTTTTTCGATGAAATCGATGCAATAGCCAGCACCCGTAGCGGCAGTGATGGAGATAGCGGCGTCACAAAAAGAGTCGTTAACCAATTGCTGACTGAAATGGATGGTTTGGAAGAACTTGAGGATGTGGCAATCATCGCCGCAACCAACAGACCGGACATTTTGGATGCGGGACTGATGAGACCTGGAAGATTCGACAGACACATTCAAGTTAAAGAACCTGATGAAGAAGCAAGACTTTCAATCTTTGAAGTTCACACCAAAGACATGCCACTTGCAGATGATGTAGATCTCAAAAAATTGGCCAAAAACACTGATGGCTACGTTGGAGCAGACATTGAAGCAGTATGCCGTGAAGCAGCAATGCTCACATTAAGAAATGACCTCGAATCAAAAGAAATCCCATATAAATACTTCAAAGAAGCAATCGATAAAGTCAAACCTGGAAACAAGCCCCAGGATGAACAGTTAGTTCAGTATATGTAGGAAGAAAATAACTCATTTTCTTCCTTTTCCTCCCCATTATTATTTTGAAAACTTTCTAACCATATTCAGTGGGAAGAACAGACCCTTCCCACACAACCTCCAAAATATTAAAACCATATCCTAAAATCAGTTATTTCATTGGTAAAATATCATTTTCAGGCAATTTTCCACGATTATGATAAGGCTGACTTTTATATTCAATGAATGGGAATCTCACACCACTAACACCCCATTTAGGATTATAACCAAAAATATTAATATATTCATTTAAATCATTACGTTCTCTTTTCATTGCCAAAGTTACCTCATACAATGCTTGCGTATCGTCAATTGCCCTGTGGAAATTGACTTCCTCAATTTCATAATGATGAACAGCATCAATTAATTTGTGAGGATAATCTTTCCTGTCTTTTAAAACTGTCACAGTATCAATCCAATTTACATTCGATACAATGTCATAAGCTTCTTCGTGAAAATGCCTTTCCAACAAGTGATAAACAAATAACAAATCAAATTGACAATTATGTGCAATCATCAAAGTATCTTTTGTAAGTCTCTTTTTTAAATCAAATGCAGCAGTTTTCTCCTCAATCCCTTCATTTCTTAACATTTCATTAGTGATTCCAGTTAAAGAAATAATATTTGGAGATAAAGGTTTCCCAACATTTATAAACTCATCATAACGGTCTACAATTTTTCCATTTTCAACAGTCAACATTGCAAGTTCAATAATTTTACAATTAGAACAATCCAAACCGGTTGTTTCTGTATCAAAATATATAACCTTCATATTTAACACTTTAAATTAATTTATATGGAGCATCTTCTTTATTTCTTGGATAATCCTTAGTTGTCAATGGTTTTCCTATATGTTCAAGCCGTATATCTAAAAACTTGCGACCTTCATCACTTGCACAGAATATTGGAACTTTAACTCCGTAATAATACGGCTTATGCTCATCAGCATACTCAGAAATAGCTTTAGATGCACATGCTGTTATAATATCTGCATTTTCAAACAGCATTTCCACATCATCTGGACTGACGCCGGTCGTGTGAGCCACAAATATATAGACATTTACATCATCATCCACAGGATAGTTTCTGATTTCCTCAACCATCGGGGAAGGCAAGATCGTTATTGCAATATTTTTATATCCTCTATCCAAAGCTAATTTCAGACCTTCCAATTGATTCAATTCTGCATTTTCAGGATTCAAGATAACACAATCTTTTTCCTCCAAATTCATTATAACCTCAGGTATTGAAGTTGTGCTTACAAGACCGGATACCCTTCCGCCAACCCCCTGAACAACACGAGGATTGGTCATGAGAAGTGTTCCTGCACCATCACATGCCCCAACGACACAGTCAATATTTCCTTTCTCCATATTGGTTTTTAGGATTTCTGATATTCCAACGGTTACCAAATCATCCATTTCTATTACTCTTCCGGAAGTGCACATTCCGAAATCCTTGATTCTGAAATTAATGTTTTTTCTGATAAAGTCCTCGTTTAATTCTTCTACGCCGTGCATTGCATGAAACATCGGACAGTATTTCATTTCAGATTCACCTACTTCAGTAATTTCACCATTTTCTATTACTACACGAACTTTTCCCAATGTTTCTATGACATGTTTATCCTTAACCATACAATCACCATTGCTTGCCAATATTAAAATTGAAATAAAATTTGATTAATTCTATATAGTTGAAAATATATAATTATTTAGTGATTGGTCAACATGAGGGATAAATTTGACTCAGAAAAGCGAAGCTCAAAAAGGCAACATTACCCCTGAAATGGAATATGTTGCGGAATATGAAGATATTGATGTTAATAAACTAGTTAAATTGATTGATAAGGGATTAACAGTAATCCCAAAAAACATTAATGGACATTCAAAGCCATGCGGTATCGGCGAAGGACTGAAAACAAAAATCAATGCCAATATCGGTTCATCATCCAAAATTGATGACATAGATTTGGAAGTCAACAAGGCAAAATTAGCCCAGGAATATGGTGCTGATGCATTGATGGACCTGTCAACCGGATCTGATTTGAAGTTATTCAGAAAAAAGATAATGGAAGCCGTTGACTTATGCATTGGAACAGTCCCCATCTACGAAGCGGGTGTTGTCACATTGAATAAAAATAAAGAAATCATCGACATGGACCCCGACGACATTTTCAAGGCGATAGAAAACCAGGCAAAGGAAGGGGTGGACTTCATGACGCTCCACTGTGGAATAACAAAGGACCTGGTTGAAAAATTAAAGGCCACCAACAGGATGATGGGAATCGTGAGCCGCGGAGGAACATTCATGGCATCCTGGATCAATCACAATGACCAGGAAAACCCATTGTATGAAAATTACGATTATCTTTTGGAGCTATCCTATGAATATGACATAACATTATCATTAGGCGACGGCTTAAGGCCAGGCTGTCTGGCGGATGCCAGCGATATCCCTCAAATTCAGGAGCTTGTAAACCTCGGCACATTAGTTAAAAGAGCCCAAGATGCGAACGTCCAGGTGATGGTGGAAGGACCGGGGCACATGCCTCTGAATCAGATTAAAGCGAATATGGAAATACAAAAGACAATCTGTCATGGCGCTCCGTTTTATGTATTGGGACCTTTAGTAACAGATCTCGCACCAGGATATGACCATATTACCGGAGCTATCGGAGGGGCGATAGCTGCAACAGCAGGTGCAAGTTTCTTATGTTATGTGACTCCTGCAGAACACCTGTCCCTGCCAAGTCTTGAAGATGTGAAGGAAGGAATTATTGCATCCAAGATAGCTGCAGAAGCGGCCGATGTTGCAAAAGGACTCCCATCAGCATGGGACAGAGAACGTGCAATGGCAAAGGCCAGAAGGGAATTTGACTGGGACAAGCAGTTTGATTTGGCTCTTGATAAATCCAAACCTAGATCATACAGAAACAAATGTGAACTTGACGACGATGAGATGTGTGCAATGTGCGGAGAATATTGCGCAGTGAAAATAGCCAAAGGTGATTTCTAATGAAATATCAGGAATTAGTGGACGTTTACTCCGCATTGGAGGCGACCACAAAAAGGTTGGAAAAGACAGAAATAATATCCGACTTTCTAAAGAAGCTGGATAGCGAAACCATTGAGCAGGTGGGGCTGCTGATTTTGGGCGTTGTATTCCCTGCATGGAGCTCAGAAGAAATTGGAATTGGCGGAAAACTGGTGGAAAGAGCAGTAGCTGAAGCCGTTGGAACTACACAATCAGCAGTTGAAGACGCTGTTCGTGACGAAGGCGACATTGGCCTTGCATGCATCAAGTTATATGCTAAAAAATCCCAAATGACCTTCTTCTCAAAACCACTGACAATTGATTTCGTTTTCAATAGCCTGCGCAAGCTATCCCAAATCAGCGGTTCAAGATCAACCAACCGCAAGATTGCAGTTATTTTAGAATTATTATCTCAAGCCAGCGCCACAGAAGCAAAATATCTGACCCGTACAATCACAGAAGAGTTGAGGATTGGCGTGGGGGACGGTGTTGTAAGGGATGCAATTGCACAGGCATTTGATATTGAAAAAGACGTTGTCGAAAGGGCCCAGATGCTTACGAATGATTTTTCAGTCGTGGCAAGAACCGCAAAGGAACAGGGAGCTGAAGGATTGGAAAAACTCAATCTGACACCCGGAACCCCTGTAAAGCCAATGCTTGCACAATTGGCACCACCTCTTGATGAAATCATACCCGAAATGGGAGAGGCAATCTGTGAAACCAAATATGATGGAATAAGGCTCCAAGTTCATAGAAACTATTCTGAAATCAACATATTTACACGCAGACTAGAAAACATTACCCATGCGCTTCCGGAAATTGTCGAACTGTTTGATGAATACCTTCCTCACGAAGACTACATTGTGGAAGGGGAAGTGATAGCTACAAAGAATGGAAAGCCACTGCCTTTCCAGAATATCCTGCATAGGGTCAGAAGAAAGCACAATGTGGAAGAGGCAATGGAAAACGTTCCCTTAAAGTTATATTTATTTGATGTACTTTATTATAAGGTTCCAATGATTGACGAACCTTTGAAATTAAGAAGGGCAACACTGGAAGAGATTGTAGACACTTCCGTCGATGCGATGAACCTGAGCACAATGAAAGTCGGAACTCCCGACAACATCGATGAAGTTCAGGAGCTGTTCGAATCATCCATCAATGGTGGCCATGAAGGAATAATGATCAAAGATTCGAAAGAGCCATACATTCCCGGATTAAGGGGTAAGAAAATGCTCAAATACAAGGCAGAGCCTGAAACATTGGACATGGTCATTGTTGGTGGAACCTATGGAATCGGAAAACGAGGAGACTTTGTCGGATCTTACCTTGTGGCTTTAAGAGATGAGAACAATGACTTCAAGACAGTGGCCTATGCCGCAACAGGCCTTGACGATGCCACTTTAGAGTATTTAACTGAAAAAATGAAGGAGCTGGAGATTTCAACAAAGGGGCGTGAAATAAAGGTGGAGCCAAAAATAGTTCTGGAGATTGCATTTTCAGAGATTGTCGAATCTCCAGAGTATGAAACAGGATACTCCCTGAGGTTCCCTGTTGTCAAAAACATAAGAAAGGATAAGGGTCCGATGGATGCGGACACAGTTGAAAGACTTATTTCCATGTACAATACAGGAAATTAAACTTCAGGCAATTTTTTAACAGTGATGATTACACGCCTAGTGAGCGGATACACAATTATCTCATAAATTGTTTTAAACAATGCCTGTGCAATTATCATTAAAAGTAGCGCTTCAAAAGGCATTGTTCCAATGAATCCTATGACAATGAATATCAATGCATCCAAACCTTCACCGACAAATGTTGAAATGATGCATCTGAAAAATAATTTATCTTCAGCTTTCTGTTTTAAGAATACCATCAATTTAGCATTTACAAGAGACCCTGCCAAATATGCTGCAAAACTGGCAGTTAATAATCTAAAAGTACTTCCCAAAACAACACCAAAAGCTTCTGAATTTTCAAAAAATACCGGAGCAGGCAACCAGATTGTAATATTATAACATGCAACAGCAACCAAATTCATGATAAATCCGAGTAAAATAACTCTTCTTGCTTTTTGATAACCATATACCTCTGCCAGCACATCATTAACAATGTATATTACTGGGAATATCACTACACCACAAGGCAATGTAAATGATAAAAAATCAAATGTTTTGCCCGCAATAATATTCGATACAATCAAACATGCTGTGAAAACACCAGTTAAAATTGCATACAATTCCATTTTTGTCAGATTATCAAACATGAACGTATTATATTTTTAATTATAAATAAATTTTACAATCAAAAATCCTATCGACTATTTTTACTTTGAAAATTAATAAAAAGTTATGGAAATTACAGATGACAAATTACTGAAAATAGCTTTGATAACCTCACTTATTGGAATTATCGGCTTAATAATCTTTACCCCAACGATAGAAGTTAAAGAGATTAATATTGAGGATATCAATCGAGGAATGATAGACGAGGAAGTGAAAATCAACTGTGTGGTTCAGGATGTCAGCCAATCCCACTCCAAAAGCAGTAATTTTCTCACTGTTAACGACGGCACCGGTCAGATTATGCTCATCATCTTTGAAAAACAGGCATCAGAGCTTCAGTCAAAAAATTTTGACATAATTGACCTGAAGGATAAGAAAGTAGAGGTTGTTGGAAAAATCACAGAATACAATTCCCAATTGGAATTAATATTGAGTTCACCAGATAATCTTAAAATCACAAACAAATAGTTATTTATTAATCAAAATCAAAATAGTATTTAATAAAATGTATAGGATTTAATAAAATGTCTGACAAGAAACGATTATTTGGAACATTCGGGGTTAGAAGAACTGCAAATGATGTTTTAACTCCAGAGTTTGCATCAAGACTTGCCGCTTGTTACGGAACTCAAATTCAGGGCACTGTAGCTGTAGGTGGAGACACAAGAACATCTTCCCCAATGTTAATGGAAGCTGTAAAAGCCGGACTTTTATCATCCGGATGTGACGTGGTGGATTTGGGAATCCTGCCAACACCTGCTGTCCAATATGCCGTTCGCAAATATTATGATGGTGGAGTAATGATTACTGCTTCACATAACCCTCCAAAATACAACGGACTTAAATTTTTGGATGAATTCGGTATTGGAATACCTGATGAAATGGATATCGCAATTGAGAAATTATACTTTGATGAAGAACCAAAAAGGGCTCATTGGTCTGAAATTGGAAAGCTATATAAAAACGATAAGATTATCGATGAATACATTGATGAGGCAATTTCAAAAGTTGACAGCGAGGCGATTAAGGAAGCCAACTTGAAAGTTGTTGTTGACTGCGGATCCGGTGCCGGTTCATATACCGCACCATATCTAATCAGAAAACTCGGCTGTGACGTGACAACCCTCAACTGTCAGGCTGACGGATTTTTCCCTGGCCGTGATCCTGAACCTATTGAAGAGAATCTGCAGGAATTGATTGGTGTTGTAAAAGAGCTTGATGCAGATATTGGTCTTGCACACGACGGAGATGCCGACAGAACCATCTGCATTGACGAGAAGGGAAACTTCGTTCTAGGAGACAAAACATTTACACTCGTTGAAAAACAAATGCTTAAGGAAAACGATGGAGGAATCATTGTTACAACTGTTGCGACTTCACAAGCCATTTATGATATTGCCGATGAGTACAACGGCAAGGTAATAGCTACTGCTGTTGGAGATTTGCTTGTAGCACGTAAACTTAAAGATAAAGATGGTTTATTTGGTGGAGAAGAAAACGGAGGTTTGATTTTCCCCGATTTCGTCTATGGAAGGGATGCTGTAATGACAGTGGCTAAAATCTTAGAGATTGTGGCTAAAGAGAAAAAGGCATTATCCGAACTGGTTGCAGAGCTTCCTGTTTATTATGCAAGCAAAATGAAAATTGAATGTCCAGATGACGAAAAGGAATATGTCATGACTAGCATTGCCGAAGAGATTAAAACAACCACAGACTTTGAACTCGATTTAACAGACGGCGTTAAAATCCTAAAAGAGGATGGTTGGGTAATCATCAGACCATCCGGTACAGAACCCATATTCAGATGCTTTGCCGAGTCTGACTCACAACAAAAAGCTGATGAAATGACAGAATGGGGATTAGATTTAATCAAGAAATACAAAAAATAATCTAACCCGCACCATCACCCCATTTTAATTTTAATTAAATGAAATAATCGATTGATTAAAATAAATAATCATCTTAAAAACTAATTTTAATTGAAAGAACTTTTAAGATAAATTATGTGAATGAAAAATTTTACAAACTCAATAGTGGTAATCTACATCACTGAATAAAAATAGCTAAAAGTTCTCCAAACATTCTTCTTTTAAGAAAAATGCATCCTCATTATCTGGATTTCGAAGCAATACTTTATTGAAACTATCAACTGCTTCTTCAAATTTGCCGAGCTCCATCAATACGACACCCTTGTTGAGCAAAAAGTCTATGTTGTGCTTTTCAAGGTCAATAGCCTTGTTGAAACACTCCAATGCATCATCCAACCTACCCAGATCAATGAATGCATTACCCATTCTATTTATGGCTGAAGCATCCATTTCAGAATCATCCAAACATACTTCCACAGCCCTATTGAATGATTCGACGGCATCTTCAAGTCTGCCCATATCAGTCAACAGGTTGCCGCGGGCATTCCAAACCTCCGGATTTTCACCGTCAATGACAATTAGCTTATCATAAATCTTTAAAGCCTGGTCATACCTGCCCAACATTTCCAAAATGAATCCCCTCCAATAGAGAACTATGGGACTGCTGGGACGATAATTATAGGCAATTGTACTTGCCTTATAAGCTTCATTGATATTTCCGGAATTTAAAAGTGCAATAGCTTTATTGTTTAATATGTATTCATTATCAGGTTCTATTTCCAATGCCCGGTCATAACATTCAATGGCATCAATGAACCTACCCAATCTGGATAGGTTGTCCCCCTGCTTGTTAAGCAGATAGACATCATACGGGTCAAGCCTTAAAGCGGCATCATAGCACATTGTGGATTTGTCGAACTTTCCGCTGTCAAAGAGGATGTCCGCCCTTTTCATTATCATGGCCTTTTCGTCTATCTTGTCACCCTTCCAATCGTCAATGTCAAGCTTTTCAAAATAGATTATCTGGAATTTCTCATCGCTTTCAATATTGCCACCATACATCTTCTTGAATTCCCTTAACATGTCTGCAGAGTCTTTAAATCCTTCCTGCATGGCCAGTTCATCATTACCTTCAATTTCACTAAAAGAAATATCTTCAACATCTGTGACAATAGCTTCAAAAATTTTCATTTTCTCCTTAGAAACCAAATTCCAGTAGCAGTATAGCCTGTCACCTTTCTTAAGAGGAGTCTTCCAAGTTTTACGAATGGTTCTGGTTTTTTTACCAGTGATTACATCAATATCATTACTTGAAAACGATAAGATTGGCATTTTGACACCTCCATTAAATGATTTCTTCTCCGAATTCTGCACTTTTTACTTTAACCTGGCCCTTAAAGTAGGGTTTGATTTCTTCAGCTAATTTTCTTAAATCATGAGGATTTGGAACTTCAACTTTTTCCAAAGCAGGGTCAAGGACGTTCTTGTTTCTGAATTGTTGAATGGTATAGATATCCCCTTTAATTTCATCAACAATGTTAAAAATATCTTTTTTAGTGTGCAATGTTGGAACGTAAGTTGTTCTCAGCTCCAAATGAACATTAGAATCATCATTGATTAATTCCATGGACTTCTTAACCTTAAATCCGACATTGGCTCCCGTAATCTTTTTGTATTTAGAAAATGTTGTTTTGACATCAAGGGAAACATAATCAAGCAGCCCAAGGTCTAAAATCTCTTTTATTTTATCTGGATAAATTCCGCTGGTATCCAGTTTAGTTTTTAAACCAATTTGGCGAACATATTTAAATATCTCTATAACTGCATCGGCCTGAACCAGAGGTTCTCCCCCAGATATCACAATTGCATCCAAAAAATCGGCTGAAGAGTCAATTTCGGATATTACCTTATCCAGCGACCATTCAGTTTTATCTTCCAGCAATTCCACATTATGGCAATATCTGCAAGCAAGTGGACATTGGGACATGAAAATAACCAAAGACATATTTCCATGAAATTCCACAGAGGATATCACAGTTCCGCCAATATACATTAGTTTAAAACCTCTTTAATTATATCGATGAATTTCTTATCTTCTTCAAGAGTGCAGATGCTAATTCTTATCCAGTATTCATCCAATCCCTTGAATGAAGTGCAATCCCTCACAATGATTCCTCGCTTCATTAATTCTAAAGCCAACTGGGATGCAGTAAAACCTGTATTTCTTATATCAATCAGCATGAAGTTAGATTTAGATGGGAATACATAAAGCGAATCGATTTTTGACAGTTCATCATATAAGTACTGTCTTGATTCTATTCCTTTCTTGATTGATTGGGCAATGTATTCCTTGTCTTTGAAGGTGTTTAGGGCAGCGACAAAGGATAGTCTTGTAAGTGAAAATACCGGCTTGATTCTGTGCATATATTCAATAATTTCACTGCATGCCAAGCCATAACCGATTCTCATTCCGGCCAGCCCTAAAACTTTAGACATTGTACGTATAATGAAAATATTATCAAATTCATTAATCAAATCCTTATTGGTAACCTCAGAATATTCAAAGTAAGCTTCATCAACAACAATCAATACATCAGGGTTTTTAGAGGCAATATCTGCTAGAACTTCCTTTGGAATTAGGGTTCCTGTAGGATTATTCGGACTACATAGGAAAATCATTTTAGTCCTGTCGCCAATGGCTTCATAAATTGAATCGACATCCAATTCGTTTTTTTCCAAATCCCATTTTGCATAAACCGGATGTGCCCCATATTGCTGCAGGAGATATTCATAGTACATGTAGGAAGGCAAAGGCACTATGAATTCATCGCCTTCATCGATGAATGTTTTTGCTAAAACATCAATGATTTCATCAGCCCCATCCCCTCCGATAATTACCTGATTATCTTCAACTTCACTGTATTTGGCTATTTCACTTACCAGCTCCTTTAGTTGGGATTCAGGATATCTGTTAATGGATTTGATTTCATTTTTAATAGCTTCCATAGCTTTTGGAGATGGACCCCATGGGTTTTCATTGGATCCTAATTTGATAATCTCTTCCTTTTTTAAATTGAACTGCTGAGCAATTTCATCTTGTGATCTTCCAGGAACATAAGAGTCCATTTCATCTACTATTTGTCTTGGTTTCATAATTTAGTCTTCCTTATATTGTTTGGAAAGTTTTACATAATTATCGGCGTTGTTTTGAATGAGTTTAATTTGTTCTGGACTGACTTGCTTTATTGCTTTAGCCGGAACCCCCAGTATCAGACTACCTTCGGGAAATTCCTTTCCTTCGCTTACAACAGCTCCCGCACCGACGATTGAATTTTTAGCTATATGGGCGCCGTTCAAAACTGTGGCATTCATTCCAATTAAAACATTGTCATCTAATTTACATCCATGAACAACCGCACCGTGACCTACAGATACGTTCTTTCCAATTTCAACAGGGAATCCACGAGTGCAATGAACAACACAATTATCTTGGACGTTAGAATTATCACCAATCGTAATTGAATCAGTATCTCCTCTGATAACAGCACCATGCCATACAGATACGTTTTCTCCCAGTTCTACATCACCAAGTACTTGTGCGCCAGGGCATATTACAATAGAGTCTTTTTTATTTTCCATAATATCGCCATAATTATTTCTTTTTATTTTTATCTTGGATAATATGATTTTGTTTTACTAATACGCGAGTATCAGAGGGTACATCATCATACAACAAAACCCCTGAACCGATAGTAGAGTTATGGCCTACTTTTACACCTGGAGAAAAGCTTGAGTTGATACCTGTCTTTACTGAGTCTCCGATGATGGAACCTAGCTTGCGTCTTCCACTGTCAATCATCTGATTTTTGATTTTTGTTTTTACTGACCTATTGTCAAAGCGCAAGTTGGCAATGTTTGTTCCTGCCGCGATATTGCAGTTAGATCCAATAACTGAATCGCCAACATAACTCAAGTGGCTGACATTAGTATTTTCCATAATGATAGAATTTTTGATTTCAACTGCATTTCCCACATGAACATGGTCACCGAAGTAAGAATTTCCTCGAATGTATGAATTAGGACCAATATCGCAGTTTTTACCAATGTAAACATTGCCTTCAATGTATACTCCTGCCCTAATTATACTTCCCTCATCCAAAAAGATTTCACCGTGAATGTGTGCGCCACCTTCGATTTTACCCCGTATTTCTGTTTTAAGTTGGCTGATTAGTTCTTCATTGACTTCAATTAGCTCCCAAGGGCGACCAACATCAATCCAATCCTTATTGGTTTTATGACCAATTACTTCCTTGCCATCCTCAATCTGCATTGAAAGGGAATCTGTAATTTCATATTCTCCCCTTTCTGAAAGTTCAGTTTCCTTAATTTTTTCAAAGATGTCCTTATTAAAGATGTAAATCCCAGTGTTAATCAGATTACTTGGTTCTTCGCCTTTTTTAGGTTTTTCAACAATGCTTTTGACCTTTCCATCCTTTATTTCGACAACACCAAATGCTGATGGATTATCCACTTCAGTTAAAACCATCAAGGTATCCGGTTTCATTTGATTGTATTTTTCGATGATTTCACCGATAATTTCATTATCCAAGATAATATCTCCATTTAGAACAATGAAACTATCCTCTATGAAATCTTCACCATAGGAAATTGCATTTGCAGTTCCCAAGAAATCTTTTTGAGTTTTATAAGTTATTTTAACGCCGAAATTACTACCATCACCAAAGTAATCACGAACCATCTCCTCTTTATAACGAACAATCAATAGAATATCAGTTATTCCGTTATCCCTTAATGATTCAATGTTATATTGGATAATTGGCTTTCCAGCAACTGGCAACATGGTCTTAGGCTTAGTAAGTGTTAATGGCCTCATTCTAGACCCTTCACCTGCACTTAAAATTATTGCTTTCATATGTTATCCCCTTTTAGAATTATCTTATAATGATATATGTTTAACTCCATACTTATTAATTAAAGTTTCCAAAAAAATAACCAATTTTAAATATTAGATAAAATATAGTAAAAATCATATTAGCCGTTGTAATGTAAATATTGCAATGGTGAAACTTAAAAGGAGATTAATAAAATGACTGTATATGTATGTCTTCACTGCGAATATCGCTTTGATACTGAAAAAGGGGACCCTGCATACAACATTCCTGCTGGAAAGACTCCTGCAGATATGCCGGATGACTGGGTTTGTCCAGAATGCGCTGCTCTTGGAGTAGAAGCATTTATTGCAGAAGATGAATAAACTCATCTTCTACATCTTTTTTTATTTTAGAAAAAAGGAGAATTTTAACATTGAAAATATTTAAATAATTTAAATTTTAAACTATAAAAGGGAACAATATTTATTAATCTATTTGTTTTCAGTTTTTATAATAATAATAAAGTATGTGAACCAAATGAATAGAACAAAAAAGTTAATAATAGCCATACTTCTTGTAATCCTTATGGGATTATTAGTCGTTATATATGGAGCACTGTTTATGACTCCGGATTTGACACTAAGCGACAAGAATATACTAGTGTTAGCATCAGATAAAACTGAACAGCCTAATGGATCAGTAGATATGGCCTTTATGGTTCATTTAGAAAATGGATCATTAAGAAATTACACACCAGTTTATCCGGGTGGTATGACACACCCTTCACAGTCTGCACCAGGAGGTCTGAGCGGCAAGATGTTCCTGCACGATTGTCTGTGGGATGGAACCGATCAGGGTATGGAATATGCTAAAGAGATAGTGGCTGCAAACACAGGAATGCAAGCTGACGCTGTAGTTATTGTATACGATGAAGGTATAGATAGTGTTATTGATTCAATCAGACCACTTTACGTAGATGGTGAAGTAAGCAACCTCAGTGCAGCAGACATTGTTCGTTCAAACGATGCTTATAACGGTTATCCGGGCAGTGAAAACGTTCAAGGAAACATGTCAAGAGGCGACGCTGTAATGGTATTGGCCAAAGCAATTTCTAACGCTACAAAAAATCCTGAAAAGAAAAGCACAATGGTTGAAACAGCATTAAAAGAATATTCAAAAGGAAATATTCTTATGAAACCTGAAGGGTCATTTACTAAATTACTTGCTACAAAAGGATTTGATAAATTAACTTAATCTTTGAAGAATATTAAAAATTCTTTAAAGACTTTTTTTATTTATTTTTCTGATTTTAAAAAAAATAGGATAGAAGCTAGAGCTTCTATAAGTTTTCAGTGATTATTTTTACACAAGTCTCCTTAATTGACTCTGCTCTTTTTTGGTCTCTAGACTCTAAAGTGATTCTGACATAATCTTCAGTTCCGGAAGGCCTTACCAATACCCAACTGTCATCTTCAAATGTCAATCTCACTCCGTCGATTGAGTTGATTTCACGAATGTCATCGAAAGCATTCGTAAGTAACTCTTCCATGTTTTCCATGACTTTGATTTTGGCCTCTTTAGAGCAAGTTATTTTTTCACGGATGTTTGGATATTGCGGAATCTGAGCAAGCAAATCAGACAATTTGCCATCTCTTGAAACAATTTCCGCCATTCTCAAACCTGACAATATTCCATCGGGACACATGCAGAAGTCCGGATGCAACCATGTTCCTGATGGCTCTCCGCCAAAGCTCGCATCTTTTTCAATGATGACTTCAGCCACATTAACATCTCCAACAGGAGTTCTTAAAACTTCGCCTTTTACAGATTCATCCATGCATAATCCAGCATCAACAGTTGTTACAATATCTCCATCAAATTCCTTGGATATTAATGCAAGCAAAGAGTCGAATGGTGAAATATTGCCTTGCTCGTCAACGGTTATCATTCTATCAGCATCCCCGTCATGAGCTATTCCAAGGTCTGCTCCAATAGCCACAACCGTCTTCATTAATGTTTGCAAGTTTTCAGCATTAGGTTCAGGGTTTCTTCCTGGGAAAAATCCGTCAGGTTGGGAATTGAGGGTTGTTACTTCGCATCCTGCTTTTCTGAATACTAAAGGCGATATTTCGCTTCCAGCTCCGGATGCACAGTCAATGACTACCTTCAAGCCGGGTCTGATGTTAACCATGCTCACCAAATCATCAATGTACTGTCCTTTGATTTCCTCATTGACATTTAATTTACCGACCTTATCCCAAGTCACTGAAATGTAATCTTTGTTTGTATATATCTCTTCTATTTTTGCTTCTTGAGCGGAGGTATATGCCATACCATTCTTATTCCACAACTTGATTCCATTGTATTGTGAAGGATTGTGGGATGCTGTCAACATTATTCCCGCATCCGCATCCAGTTTTTCAGCAGCATAACCGACTAATGGAGTTGGAACCATTCCTATCTTAATTACATCAACCCCACTTTCAAGCAAACCTGCACAAATGGCCTGATCAAGCATTTTGTTAGTTGTCCTTGTATCATACCCTAAGACTACAGTACCTTCGTTACCCAAATAATAAGCTAAAGACTTGCCCACATTCAATGCTAGTTCACATGTCACTTCAGAGCCAATTTTTCCTCTGATTCCAGAAGTTCCGAAAAGTTTACTGGCAACCATGTTATCACCTATGCTCCGAACTTATGGGCATAATTCATCAAGTCCATCATGATGTTCATTACGTCTGATCCTCTGATTCTGCAAAGTCCGCCTTTTGCACATGCCACTTCTGAAAACTCTTTAACATCATCAACCCTTACTTCGGGACCTCTGATTAATACAGGCACAGGATCTCCTGAGTGATTCATTACAGAAATTGGAGTTGAATGGTCTGCTGTCAAGAAGATATAGACATCTTCAAGTTTTATCAATTCGCTCATTACCACTTCATCAACTTTCTCAATGAATTCCTTTTTCTCTTTGATTTGTCCGTCATGGCCCGCTTCATCAGCGCCATCGATATTTATCAGGAAGAAGTCATGTTCTGAGTTTTTGACTTGGTCAATGATTGTATCACGGATATTGTCCAAATTGGTGTCAATTCCACCAGTTACATCTTCCATTTCAATAATATCCATGCCGGCAAATCTTCCGATACCCATAATAAGACCTGTTTCTGCTATGCATGCTGAGTTGACTTCATATTTATCGTTTAAAGGTTCGACAGATGGCACCTCACCGGCTCCGCGAGGAATTACTACGTTTGCAGGAGGCAAGCCTTCTTCAATTCTTTTTATGTTAACAGGATGGTCATTAACCATTTCATAGGTTTTTACAACCAATTTATTTAAGATGTCTGCAGTCTTTGCAGCTTCAGGAGTATCATCTAGTGCTTTTACTTCTTTTGGTTTGTTGCCTTCCACTTTAGGGTCTGCATCACTGACTTTTCCTGAAAGACCTTCACCCCTTAAAACCAAAACTGCCCTGTGACCAGTGGATTCCTTAAAGATTATTTTAACATCAGGATAATCTTCCAAAACCATTGTGTTCAATACGTCGACTATTTCATTAGTGCCTTCCTTTATCCTTCCGGCACGCCTGTCGGTTACAATCATGTTTTCATCAACGGTTGAGAAGTTGCATCTGAATGCAATATCTCCAGGAAGCACATCCACACCAACACCATTCGCTTCAAATGGTCCTCTGCCAGTGTAGACTTCATAAGGGTTGTAGCCTAAAATTGATAAGTGTGCTGTGTCACTTCCAGGAATTATTCCAGGAGCTATTGAATCCATAATTCCTGTAATCCCTTCAGCTGCCATTTTATCCATGTTAGGGGTGTTTGCAGCTTCAAGAGGAGTTTTATTTCCTAATTCTTTAATAGGACGGTCCCCCATACCATCCATAATTAAAATAAGACCTTTCATAAATATCACCTAATTATACTAAATTAATTTTTATTGTTAATAGTTAAAATAATTATTTAAAAAAAATAGTTAAATCAAAACGATTCCAACGAGAGCTCCGACAATTGTTGCAATTAGATTGACATGTTCATTTGTAATCCAACCTTGATTTTCAAAAAGAGCACCTAAAATACTGTCCATAAAGCAACCAACAGTACCAGAGATGATAGAAACCATAATTGCGGATAATGGGTTTCCGACAATTCCCAAAAAGTATGCAAATATGCCGATTATGGCCGCACCAGCAATACCAACAGCAGTTCCCAATCCTGATACTGCACCGTTAGTGCCGGGATCCACTTTCTGAAAAGTGGTTATCAAACGGGGGTTCTTATCCAACACACCTATTTCTGAAGCCAATGTGTCGGAGGTTGCTGTTGCGATAGCACCTATAAACCCGCCAACGAATGGCATGTAATAACCTCCAACTGCCGCCATGAAACACGCCACCACACCATTTGAAATGACATTCTTGGATGTCCTTCTTCCTTCAAATTCGCCCAAAGACATTTTGTATTTTTTAGAGTATCTTGTGGCGGCTAATGACAGAATAAGGAAAATGACAATCAGCAAAAGCCAGCTTGCTCCGGCCGAAAAAATAATTACTATACCCATGATTATCATGACTGCTGAGCCGAACAAATCAAGAGATTTTCTTTTATATGTAATAAAACCTAGAATAAACAAAAGGATTACATACACCCAATTAATCATCATTGCCTCAACCATAATAATCCAATCTCATTTTTATTATAGTTTGTAGAAAATAATATAAAAAGATTTACTAATTATCCCAAGATTTAGAGTTTATGCTAATCTTTAATTTTTGAAAAATCTCCAAGAAATTTACCACCAATTTTCTTGAAATAACGATTAAAAATATTAAAAGTATTTTATTTATAATCAAAAATATCAATTGTAAAACTGATTAAATACCACATAACATTATAGAAAATAAAAAGAAAAAAGTATTATATACATCAATTCATGTAATTTTAGCAATTTCTCAAAAAAGTAAAAAAAAGAAGATTATTTTTTAAACCTTCTGAGCTTTGTAGATCCAATTGCCAGTACTATCAATAGCAATATCCATATTGGATTACCTGTTGCATGTTTTGCTAGGTTAATGCCTTCAGCAACATCTGATGAAGTTGTTACTTCCAAACTAATATTTTTAGTACCATTATCATCAGGATTTTCAGGATAGTAAACATCAATATCGGCTATTGTTTCACTAGCATCATATTTTTTATCTCCAGAATATGATGCTGTAATTTCATGTTCTCCTTTTGGCAATCCTGGAATAACAAATACTGCTTTTCCATCAATTACCTCTTGAGTGTATGATTTGCCATCAACCACAATTGTCACGGTTCCTGTTGCATCTTCCGGAAGAGTAACAACAACGGTTGCATCATCACCATATTGAATTTCACAGCCTGTAGCGCTAATAGGAGCATTGACCTTGCTTACTGTAAAGGAAGTGGTTAATGTACTGCTTGGCAGGTACTTGTCATCACCCTCATAAGTTACTTTAGCTGTGTACCGTCCGCTTGGAAGTTCCGGAATGATTATTTTTGCCTTACCGTTAATGATAGTTCCATAATATCCAACACCATCAATATCAACCAATACACGTCCTGTTGCATCGCTTGGAAGATTTGCAACAATCACTTCATCGGTTCCAACTGTGATGTCTTTAGATGTTACTGACATTGTTGGAACGGATTTGGATACACTGAACTGTGCTGTAGTTGAGTTTTCCATGAAATACTCATCACCGTCATATTTGACGGCAACTGTTTTATTTCCGGCAGCCAAATCAGTAATTTCGAATACTGCTTTTCCACCATCAATCGGTTGAGTGTATTTTTTACCGTTAATTTCAATAGTGATGTCTCCAGTAGCACCTTCAGGCACATTTACTGTGATTACTGCAGTTTCACCTACTTTAATATCACTTACATCAACACTTAAAGGAGTGTTGTATTTAGGAATGTCAACTACCGCATCCCTGGCCTGACTTTCATGTGATGAATCTCCTGAATAGATTACAGTGATATCATGTTTGCCAGGAGTTTCATTTTCCAAATCGACAAATGCAGTACCGTTAACTACTTCTGCATAGTAAGTGTTGTTTCCAACTTTAACAGTGACATTGCCTTGAGCATCTTCAGGCAGCACAACAGCTATGGTGCCATTGCCTTGGTCATATACTTCGAAATCTGTGGCTTTCTTGATTACCTTAAATGAAGTTTCGTTATTGGATGCAATGTATTTTTCATCACCGTTGTATCTTACCTTAACAACATACTCACCTTTAGGCAAGTTGGAGATTACCAATACTCCTTTACCCTCACTTACAGCTACAGTATATGAATTTGAATCTTGATCGATTCCAAGAGCGCCATCCCCTAAATCAAAGTTGTATTCTTTACCATCTATGATAACAGTTAGGGTTCCGGTTGCATCTTCCGGAACGACAAACCTGATTACTTCAATATCTCCAACAATAATGTCTTCAGCATATGGTTTTACAAATGAAGGAACTTTATCTACACTAAATTCAGTAGTATTTGAACATCCTTCATATTTGTCATCACCTATGTATGTTAAAGATACATCATAATATCCATTAGGCATGCGAGGTATTTTGATTGTGCCTGTACCGTTAGTTAGATTTACATAGTAACCCACACCAGCAATGTCTATCAATACTTGACCTGTTGCATCTTCAGGTGCTGTCACAGTAATTATTGCTTCTTCACCAACATTAATATCATCAACATGGGCACTTACATATGATTTACATTTGGATACTGATACATTAGCGATTGTATAGTTTCCAACATACAAATCATCGCCAAGATATTCGGCAACTATTGTCTTGCTGCCGGCTGTCAAATTGTCGAATGTGAATGTTGCCTTGCCATCCTTAATTTCTGAGGTGTATTTTTTACCATCGATTGCAAGTGTTATGTTTCCGGTTGCGCCTTCTGGGACAGTTACAGTGATAATTGATTTGTCTCCCACTTGGGTATCGTTGACATCAATGCTGATTGGAGTGTTGTATTTAGGAGCAGTTATTGTGCTTTGACTTGTAGCAGGTTTATGAGTATCGTCACCGGAGTAGACCACCTGAATATCGTGAGTGCCAGGAGTAACGTTATCTAAATCAACAATTGCCACACCATCTTTAACAGGAACAGTAATATTCTTGCCGTCAACAAAGACAGTAACATTACCAGTAGCATTATCACCGACTATAACAGCAATAGTGCCGTTGCCTTGATCAACAACAATAATGTCTGAATCAGCCTTACCTTCTTTAACTGTGAAATTGGAAATAACAGTTTCTTCAGAGTAGTTGCCATCACCGGAATATTTTACAGCAATAGTGTGGTCACCAGCAGTTAAATTATCGACTTTAACAACAGCGACACCACCTTCAACCATAGCAGGATACTCCTTACCACCAACATAAACAGTAACATTACCAGTAGCATCCTCAGGAACCTTAACAGTAATAGTCACAGGCTCACCTTCAACAGCCTCACCGATTT
>JAZUAV010000031.1:0-14954 GCA_045638165.1 Methanobrevibacter sp. | reverse complement strand
ACTTTATTGAGGTTGTTAGTGTCACTGGTGCTGATGTTGTAAGTTTCGATAAATCCGCTCTTACTTGGGTTTTAACTAACATTAAACCTGGTAAGCCTGCTGTGATTACTTTAAGGTTTAGGGTTACTGAAGTTGGTAACTTGACTAATAACTTGACTCTTATTGGTCCTGCCGGTACTGAAAAAACCGTGAACTGTACTGTTGATGTTAAACCTCTTGTTGACATATCAGTAAATAAAACTACTGATAGGGATGTTGTTTTCAAGGGTGATTTTGTAAGTTGGATTATTACTGTTCATAATGCTTGGAATGGTACCAATGCAACCAATGTCCGATTGATCGATGCATTGCCTGAACAAGTTGCCTTTTTCATGGCCATTCCTCTTAATGGTACATTTAACTCAACAACTCGTGTTTGGGACATTGGATTTATGGGTAATGGTACAGACGCTAGATTGATTGTCATTGTCATTGCAAATGCCACTGGCAACGCTTCCAACACTGCTTTTGCTCTTGCAAAAGAAAAAGATTGGAATATAAGGAATAATCTTGGTAACAGCACTATTGAAATTGTAGATATTCCGGATCCTGTGAAAACAGTTTCTGAAGATAAGCCACATTATCATGATGAAATCTTATACAACTTGACAATCATTAATAGTGCTTCACTCGATTACATTAGTGTCTTGACAGTTATTGATAGTTTACCTGAAGGTTTAGAATTTATTAGAACTGAAAACATTACTGGTGCCGCAGCAGTTCTTCCTGAAAGGATTGATGGTCAAATCATTACTTGGTATTTAACCAACATCACTCCAGATGAGCCTGCTGTTATCACTGTTAGGGTTAAAGTTACTGAGGTTGGTAATTTCACTAACAATTTAACTATTTGCACTATTTCCGGTCATAATAAGACTGTGAATTGTACTGTTGAAGCTCAACCTTTAGTTGATGTTTCCACTACTATTATCAGTGATAAGGATGTTTACTTCATTGGTGAAATTGCTGTCTGGACCATCAGAGTTCATAATGCAGGAAACGGTACGAATGCTACTGGAGTTGTTTTGGATGAGTTCTTCCCATTCAAATACTTCAAGTTTATTAGTGCCGCAGCTGACAATGGTACTTATGATAGTGAGTCAAGGGTTTGGGATATTGGCTTTATGGGCAATGGTACTGATGCTGAATTGCGTATCTATGCTTATGCTGATGTTTCTGGTGAGCACATTAACAATAGGGTTGTTGTTGCTTGCGATGAAGATGACTGGAACCCTTGGAACAATTTAGCTTATAACTATGTTGATGTTGTTGATCTTCCGGACGTTAATAAAACAGTCTCTGATGGCAGACCTCATTATCATGATGAGATTCTGTACAATTTGACTATTTCAAATAACGGTCCTATTGATTACACCGCTTTATTGGTTGTTGTTGATAGTTTGCCTGATGATTTGGAGTTTATTAGAACTGAAAACATTACTGGTGCTGTATCCGCGATTCCTGAGGTGGTTAAAGGTCAGAGAATTATTTGGTATTTAACCAACATCACTACTGATACACCTGCTGTTATCACTGTTAGGGTTAGAGTAAATGAGGTTGGTAATTTCACTAACAATTTAACTATTTACACTTATTTCGGTCATAATAAGACTGTGAATTGTACTGTTGAAGCTCAACCTTTAGTTGATGTTTCCACTACTATTGACAGTGATAGGGAAGTTTATTTCGCTGGTGATTTTGCTGTCTGGACCATCAGAGTTCACAATGCAGGAAACGGTACCAATGCTACTGGTGTCATTTTGGATGAATTCTTCCCATTCAAATACTTCGAATATGCTGGCTTCATGACCGACAACGGTACTTATGACAACGAATCCAGGGTTTGGGACATTGGCTTTATGGGCAACGGCACTGATGCTACATTGTATATCTTTGCATATGCAAAAGCTCCTGGCGAACACATTAACAATAGGGTTGTTGTTGTCTGTGATGAAGATGACTGGAACCCTTGGAACAATTTCGCATACAACTATGTTGATGTTCTTCCAAGACCTGTGCCTGAAAAGATTGTTGAAAATCCAACTCCGTTCTACAATGATGAAATCCTATACTACTTGAAAGTTACAAATGTCGCAGACATTACTTATGGCAGTCCATTGATAGTTGCTGATTACTTGCCTGAAGGCTTAGAGTTCATCAGAACCGTAAGCATCACAGGCGCCGATGTGATTATAAATGGAACAGTCCAAGAACAGAATATTGTTTGGGTTATAACCAACATCAGTGCGAGTGAACCTGCCGTAATCACCATATTGGTTAAAGTCAATGCCTTAGGCAACCTGACAAACAACCTTACAATCGTAACCCCTGATGGTACTAGAATCACTGTCAACTGCACAGTTGAGCCTGTTCCATTTGCAGATTTAGAAGTTACCAATATTGTTTCCAATAAATCTGTCAGAAAAGGAGATACAGTTACCTGGAACATTACTGTTGTTAATCATGGTCCTAACTTATCTGAAAACGTATATGTAAAAGACATTCTGCCTGAAGGTTTAATATTCGTCAGTGCTGAAGGCGACTATGACCCTAAAACAGGAATTTGGAACATTGGCAATTTGGATGTTAATGAAAGCGTATCTTTAGTGATTGTTTCAATTGCAAACATCACTAACACAAATATTACAGATGTTGCCACTGTCAATTCCACTACATTTGATCCTGACATGAGCAACAACGTTGCTAACAACACTACCTGTGTTCCTCCTGAAGCTGACATTGGTATTGTAAAACAAGTAAATGCAAAAGAATGTGTAAAAGACCAAATTGTAGAGTGGACAATTACAATGTCCAACTATGGTCCTGACGGTGCTGAAAATGTTCTTGTAAAAGACAACTTACCAGATACACTAATTTTCATTAGCGCCGATGGCAATTATGACCCTGAAACAGGCATCTGGACCATTGATTATTTGGCAAGCGGTGAAACACGTGTATTACACATCATTACTAAGGTTAACACTACCAATCAGGTGATAGTCAATAATGCTACCGTTACAAGTGGCACTTATGATCCAAACATGAGAAACAACAAAGCCAATAATTCAACTGTAGCTCTTCCTGAAGCTGATTTGGCGATTACTATTGTACCGGATGTCACTAATGTAAAAGTTGGTGAAAAAGTTCAATACAAAGTTACTGTTGAAAATCTTGGACCAGACACTGCTGTTAACACTCGTGCAACAGTTAAGTTACCTGATGAATTGAAACTCTTAGGATTCAAACCTTCCAAAGGCACTTACGACCCTGAAACAGGCATCTGGACTATTGGAGATGTGGCTCCTGGTGAGGAAATTACTCTCTTGCTTGATACCGAAGCGCTGGTGGCAGGTAAGATAGTTGTCGATGCAAGTGTTGTATCAGATACCTATGATAGGAATCTTTCAAACAACAACGATTCCGCTGAGATAACTGTTGATGTCATTCCTCCGCAACCTATTGTTTCTCCGGAAGAACCTCCTGTAAAGGAAAATGTTCCAACAATGCCTGCAACAGGTAACCCAATTGCAATGGTAATCCTTGCATTGCTTGCAATTGTCGGCATGACCTTAAGAAGAAGAAATTAAATTGAAACAATGGGAAATTTATTTTCCCACACTTTTTTATTTTTACTTAAATACTAACATTCGTTAAATGAGATTTGCATTTAATAATTTTATTTGTTTACAATAATTCTGACAATTTAATGGAAGATGTTTTTAATATTATTGTATTAAACATTCAACCTTTATTAGTTCAGCTGGTTAATCTACATATCAATAATAAAATTCTAATTTTTCATCAAATTCAAACATTTTAAAAGTCATTAATGAAAGATATATTAATGATTAAATTAAATTTGTGTGATTAAATGAAAAGTGATAGTGTTAAAAAAGGAATTCAAAGAGCTCCACATAGGTCACTTTTAAGGGCTTGTGGGCTTGATGATGATGATTTTAAAAAACCGTTTATTGGAATAGCTAATAGTTTTACAGATATTGTACCAGGTCATATTCATTTAAAAGATCTTGTTGAATTTGTAAAGGAAGGAATCATTGCAGCTGGAGGTATCCCCTTTGAATTTGATACAATGGCAATATGTGATGGAATCAGTATGAATCATGAAGGCATGAAATATTCACTACCTTCAAGGGAAATTATCGCAGCAACAGTGGAAAGCATGACTAAGGGGCATGCTTTTGATGGATTGGTTTTAATCCCAAGTTGTGATAAGGTAGTTCCTGGAATGATTATGGGTGCTTCAAGAGTTAATGTACCAAGTATTGTCGTTACTGGTGGGCCGATGGCAGCCGGTTCTTATAAAGGCAAACCTGCTGATTTAATTACAGTTTTTGAAGCTGTAGGTGCTTATTCTGCAGGTAAAATGTCTGAAGAAGAGGTTCATGAACTTGAAAAATGTGCTTGTCCGGGAGCTGGAAGCTGTTCCGGATTATTTACTGCTAATACAATGGCATGCATAACAGAAACATTAGGATTGTCTCTTCCAACCTGTGCAACCACTCATGCAAATACTGAAGAGAACAATCAGATAGCTTATGAATCTGGTCGCCAAATTATTAAACTTGTTGAGGAAGATATCAAGCCTTCAGATATTATGACTCAAGAAGCATTTAACAATGCAATTACAGTAGACATGGCGTTGGGTGGTTCATCAAATACTGCTTTACATATTCCAGCACTTGCAAGTGAAGTTGATGGTCTTAATGTCGATTTAGAATTATTTGATGAAATTTCAAGAAATGTGCCTCATATTGCATTAATTTCTCCAGCAGGTGAAGATTCAATGATGGATTTACACTTGGCTGGTGGTATTCAAGCAGTACTCAAGACATTAGGTGATAAAATTGATACAAATCAATTAACTGTAACTGGAAAAACAATTAAAGAAAACTTAGAAAATGTTGAAAATAAGAATACTGATGTTATTCATACATTAGACAATCCAGTACATGCTGATGGTGGTATTGCAATATTAAAAGGTAATCTTGCACCAAATGGTAGTGTAGTTAAAAAAGGTGCGGTTGCAGATCATTTAATGCATCTTAAGGGTCCTGCAAAGGTATATGATAGTGAAGAAGATGTTACAAAAGCAATATTTGACCATGAAATTGAAGAAGGAGACATTGTTGTAATTAGGTATGAAGGACCGAAAGGGGGTCCTGGTATGAGAGAAATGTTAAATCCAACTTCTGCTCTTGCTGGAATGAATATTAAAGATGTAGGATTAATAACTGATGGAAGATTCTCCGGAGGAACAAGAGGACCTTGCATAGGTCATGTATCTCCTGAAGCTAGAGAAGACGGTCCAATTGCAGCTATTCAAAATGGGGATATTATTGAAATTGACATTGAAAATAGGTCTATAAATGTTGAATTGTCTGATGAAGAAATAGCTGAAAGATTAAAATCAGTCAAACACCCTGAAAGTGATGTAACTGGATGGTTAGCCATATATCAAAAATTGGTTCACTCTGCTGATACTGGGGCTATTTTAAGGTAGTGTAAAAATGGAAATATTGAATTATAACGACATTGATTTAGCTAAAACTATTAAAAGGTCAGAAGAAGATGTAAATAAGGTTTTAGATATTGTATCTGATATTTTAAATAATGTTAAAGAGAATAAAGACAAAGCTATTCGTGAATATACAGAAAAGTTTGATCAAGTTACAATAGAAAATTTGAAAGTATCCAAAGATGAAATTGAAGAGGCTTATGATACTTTAGATGATTCTTTACTTGTTGCTTTAAAACAAGCTGCAGATAATATTGAAAAATTTCATAAAAAACAAATTCCCTCTGAATGGGAAATAGAGGTGAACCCAGGTATTGTTGCAGGTCAAATTGTAAGGCCAATCAACTCTGCTGGATGTTATATACCTGGTGGAAGAGCGGCTTATCCTTCATCAATTTTAATGACAGTAATACCGGCCAAGATTGCAGGGGTTAAAAAAGTTGTTTGTGTAACTCCTCCTCAAAAAAATGGTAAGATTTTAGATGCTATTTTGGTTGCGGCCGATATTGCAGGTGCTGATGAAATTTATAAGGTAGGTGGAGCACAGGCTATTGCAGGTCTTGCTTATGGAACAGAATCAATACCTCGTGTTGAAAAGATTGTTGGTCCAGGTAATATATTCGTTACAGCAGCAAAAAAACTAGTATATGGTCAAGTAGATATTGAGTTTCCGGCAGGCCCCTCAGAAGTATTGATATTGGCTGATGAATCTGCAAATCCAGAATTTTTAGCAACTGACATATTAGCTCAAGCTGAACATGATCCAAATGCGTCCTGTTTTTTGGTAACTGATTCAAAAGATTTAGCTAGTAAAACAGATAAATTTGTAAAAGAATTAACTGAAATAGCTCCAAGACGCGAAATTATAGCGGAATCATTATCCAAAAGCGGAAAAATCATTATCACTAACACAATGGATGAAGCTATTTATGTTACAAATGAATATGCTCCAGAACATTTAATCATTTACACAAAGGATGATGATGAAACACTTTCACACATTAACAATGCAGGTTCTATATTTTTAGGTGCTTATTCCCCGGTTGCAGCAGGAGACTATGGGTCTGGAACAAACCATGTTTTGCCTACTGGCGGTGGGGCTAAAATGTATTCTGGTTTGTCTACTGAAGCATTCATTAAAAAGCCAACTGTTCAAAGAATCACAAAAGAAGGTCTTGAAGAGCTTTCTAAAACTTCGGTTCCAATTGCAGAATATGAAGGATTTTTTGCACATGCAAATTCATTTAAAACAAGATTAAGAGATGATTGAATATAAATTTCATTCATCATATTTTTTAAATTTTTATCATATGTTAAATTGGCTTTTCTTGATTTTACATATATATTTATTAAACATTAAATTCTATATTAAAAATATAATGAAAATTTATCATTATTTTTATTTTTATACTGAGGTGAATTAATTTGCAAGGTTTATTAAACGATTGGAGAAGAACCAACTACGCTAACCAATGTACTCCTGAAATTGCAGGCAGTGACATTACTATCATGGGTTGGGTACATGAAATCCGCGATTTCGGTGGAATCATGTTTGTTATTATCCGTGATGTGACTGGTAGAGTTCAAGTAACTGCTCCAAGTAAAAAAGTAGGCGAAGAAATATTGGAAGAATTAAGAGAACTTAGAAAAGAATCTGTTGTAGCTATTAAAGGTACAGCTCAAGAAGCTCCTAAAGCACCAAATGGTGTTGAAATTTTACCAAAAGAGATTAAAATCTTAAACTTAGCTAATCAACCTTTACCAATGGATCCTACTGAAAAGGTTAAAGCTGGAATTGATACAAGATTAGATTCAAGATTCTTAGATATCAGAAAAGAAAATGTTTCAGCTATTTTCAAAATTAAAGGTCAAATGTTCCATACTATTAGAGACTTTTTCTATGATAATGGATTTTATGAGATTAACACTCCTAAACTTGTAGCTTCAGCTACTGAAGGAGGAACAGAATTATTCCCAATCACTTACTTCGAAAAAGAAGCATTCCTTGGCCAATCTCCACAATTATACAAACAAATGATGATGGGTGCCGGAATGGACAAAGTATTTGAAATCGGCCAGATTTTCAGAGCAGAAGAGCATGATACCTTAAGACACTTGAATGAAGCTGTTTCCATCGATGCTGAAGTTTCATTTGCAGATGCTGAAGATGTAATGAAAATATTAAACGATATGCTTATTCAAGTCTTAAAGGATGTAAATGAAAACTGTGCTCATGAATTGGATATTTTAGGTCATGAATTGGAAGTTCCTACTAAAGATTTCCCTCATGTGACTTATGATGAGGCAGTAGATATTGTAAACTCTAAAGATGTTGAAATGGAATGGGGAGAAGATTTATCTCGTGAAGCTGAAAAGGCTTTAGGTGATACTATGGGTGGATTTTACTTCTTAACCGAATGGCCGTTAGAGATTAAACCATTCTATGTAATGCCTAATGAGGAAAATGAAAAATACTCTCAAGCATTCGATTTAATGTATAACAATTTGGAGTTATCATCCGGTGCTACTCGTGTACACCAGTATGACCTTTTAGTAAAACAAATCGAAGAAAGAGGATTAAACCCTGCTGGTTTTGGAAGCTATCTTAAAGCATTTGAATATGGTATGCCTCCTCATGCAGGTTGGGGTGTAGGTGCTGATAGATTGACTATGGTACTTACTGGTGCTGAAAACATCCGTGAATGTGTTCTTTTCCCAAGAGACAGACACAGATTAACCCCTTAATTTCTTTTTTTTAAAAGATATTATGAAAGAATATGATATAGCTATTATTGGTGGAGGTCCTGCCGGGATGATGGCTGCAATAGTCGCCAGCAAGACTTCCAAAGTCATATTACTGGAAAAGAATTCATCATTGGGTTGTAAATTATTGCTCACTGGTGGGGGGAGATGCAATATAACTAATAATAAACCAATAAAAAAGCTATTGAATTCTTTTGACAATAAAAATTTTTTAAAGCACTCTTTTTACACTTTAACTAATGAAGAATTACTTTCATTTTTTGAAGGCAATGGATTGAATTTTATTGAAGAGGATGACAATAGAGTTTTTCCCCAAACAGAAAGATCTTCAGATGTTTTAAAGGTTTTGAAAGATAATCTTGATGATGTTGTTATAAGTTATAACTATGAAGTCATATCAATAAAAGACAATTTTATAATTAATGATGAAATTAAGGTCGGCAGGGTTATAATGGCCACTGGTGGTGTAACTTACCCGCAAACTGGTTGCAGTTCTAAAAACTACTTTTTGACTTCTCAGCCTATTACAGACATCAAATACGGTTTAGTTCCTTTAATAACCAAAAAGGATTTATCTGATATTGCGGGTATTACTCTTTATGATGTTGTTATAACTTATAAGAAAATTAAGGTTAAAGGAAATGTCTTGATTTCGCATGTTGGGCTGACAGGTCCAGGAATCATAAATCTAAGCAATGAAATTTCAAAAGGTATAAGTTATAACATTTTGGAAGATGAGAAGATAAATCTTGATGAGAAGATATCTATTGATTTATGCCCAGAATTTAATCGTGAACAATTGAAGGAAAAGTTCACTTTTGACTTTCAGAATAAAGGAAAGACAATGATTAAAAATTATCTGAAAATATTTTTGACCAATAGCTTCATTGATTTCTTTTTGGAAGAAATTAATTTGGATAGTGAAACTCAGCTTTCAAGAATTAATAAAAAAAGTAAAAATGCTTTAATTGAGAATTTAAAGAATTTTACCTTTGAGATAACTGCTTTCAATGATAAACTGGCTAAGGTAACTATTGGCGGTATTGATTTAGCAAATATTAATCCTAAAACTATGGAATCTACTTCAATTCCTAATTTATATTTTGCAGGCGAGATCCTGGATTTGCATGGGCCAACCGGTGGTTATAACTTAAAGATAGCTTTTTCAACAGGTTTTCTGGCAGGGTTGTCTGCAGGTAAAAAATAATTTTCAATTTTTCATTGGTTAAAAAATTGATTCCTTTATATATACAACAAAATATTTAACTTATTTTTTAACATATAATTATATTATGACAGACAAAATGTTCATGGGTGCATCAACTAAACAAGGTTTGGATATTGCTAATAAAAGTAGGGAGATTATTCGAGGCCTTATTGGTGATGATGTCAAAGATTTAAATCCTGCTGAAAGGGATATTGTAGAAAGAATTGTTCATTCTACAGCCGATCCTGAGTATGCAAAACTTGTGCATATGAGTTCAGACTTTGTGGATGTAGCTATGGCTTCCTTAAGAAATAAAGAAACTATTTTAACCGATATTAATATGGTTAAATATGGTATTACTAGATATGATGGGGAAGTTGAGTGTTATATTAAGGATGAAGAAGTTATAAAAATAGCTAAAGAAAATCAGATTACAAGGGCGGCTGCTGCCATGCGTTATGCTGCTTTAAATGATTTTGAAGGTATTGTTGTTTCCGGTAATGCTCCAACAGCTGTTTTTGAAGCTATGGATTTATACCAAAAAGGGGAAATGAATCTTAAAGCTATTGTAGGGGTCCCTGTCGGCTTTGTAGGGGCTGCTGATTCTAAAGAGGCTTTAAGAAATTCAAATATTCCAAATATTATTGTGGAAGGTCCTAAAGGAGGAACACCAATCGCTGTAGCTTGTGTAAATTCATTAATACAACATTTATAGGGTGTTAATATGTATTCTGAAGAATTATTCAATGAATCTAAAAATTATTTTCCTGGTGGAGTGAACTCTCCTGTGCGTGCTTTCAAACCTTATCCATTTTTCGTTGAAAGAGCGGGAGGTTCAAAAATAGTTGATGTAGATAATAATTCTTATATTGATTATTGTCTTGCATATGGGCCTTTAATATTGGGTCATGCAGATCCTAAGGTTGTAAGGGAAGTGTCTGCTCAATTGGCTATTGGAAGTGCTTATGGTGCTCCAACTGAAAATGAAATCAAACTTGCTAAAGAAGTAGTTGATAGGATTCCTAGCGCTGAAATGGTAAGATTTGCAAATAGTGGAACTGAAGCTACTATGAGTGCAATTCGTGTAGCTCGTGGTTTTACAGGTAGAGATAAAATTATTAAATTTGAAGGAGCCTATCATGGTGCTCATGATTATGTATTAGTTAAAGGCGGTTCCGGTGCTGCATGTTTACCTGATTCTGCAGGAATTCCAGTTGATACCACTAAAAATACTTTATCTGTTCCATTCAATGATGAAGAAGCATTAACAGAGTTAATAGAAAAAGAAGGAGAAAACATCGCATGTCTCATAATGGAAGTGGTCATGGGCAATGTAGGATGCATCGAACCAAAACCTGGGTTTTTGGAATTTGTAAGAAAAATCACAGAAGAAAATGGTATTGTTCTCATTTTTGATGAAGTGATTACAGGTTTTAGAGCTTCCCGTGGTGGGGCACAAGAATATTACGGCGTAACTCCTGATTTAACAACACTTGGTAAAATCGTTGGTGGAGGTCTTCCAATGGGAGCCTTTTGTGGAAAAAGAGAAATAATGGAATTGATTGCTCCTAACGGCCCGGTTTATCAGGCAGGTACTTTTTCAGGAAATCCAATTTCAGTTCAAGCAGGAATTTCCACTTTAACTCAATTGGATGATGCTTTTTATAAGGATTTGGAAAGTAAAGGTAATTTTCTTAGAAGTGAAATAAGAGCAACTGTTGAAGATAGAGGTTTGAATATTCAACCGGTTGGTTTGGCTTCTATGTTACAAATTTATTTCAATGAGAATGAAGTTTATAATTATGAAGATGCTAAAAAATCAGATAGTGAAAGATTTTTAGTATATTTCAGACAGTTATTAAAAGAAGGTGTTTTTATACCTCCTAGTCAGTTCGAGTGTAATTTTATTTCAAAGGCACATACTATGGAGGACATAGAAAACACATCACAAGCTATTGACAATGCTTTAAAAGTAGCATTCAAATAAATTTATAGGGTGTTTTTTGTGACAGATTGGAAAGAGATTGCATCATATGTGGTTATTTTAGTAATAGTTTTAATAGCTGCACAACATTTAAATGTGGTTGTTTCTGGTAGTATGGAACCGGCATTTTATAGAGGCGACATTGTTTTAATTCAAAAAGCAGATTTCTTTGGTATTCAGGAATTTAATGTCGATGACATCCAGGTAGGCGATGTTGTAGTCTATAATGCAAAATGGTTTGAGCAACCAGTAATTCACAGAGTAATTGATATAGTTGATGTTAATGGAACTACGATGTACAAGATAAAAGGGGATAATAATAACGCTCCCGATCCGTATTATGTTAATAAGAATCAAATAGTGTCAAAAGTAGTAACAATTGGCGATAATTTGGTTGTAATTCCAAAAGTTGGTTATCTTTCCCTTTGGTTGAGGGGTTTATAATTATTATAAGGTGAGTTAATGTATTTTGAAATTGAAAAACAGGCGATTGAGGCTATCAACAAGGCCTTAGATCAATATGATGTAGAGATAGATAGGAATTTTAAGTTAGAATTTCCTCCTAATCCTAATTTAGGAGATTTGGCAAGCACTATTGCATTTTCACTTACTAAAAAATTAAGAACTTCACCTCCTGAAGTTGCCGCAGATTTGGTTTCTAAGATTGAAGTTCCAGAAATTTTTTCCAAAGTTCAAAACTTTGGTCCTTATGTAAATTTCTTCATTGATTATTCCGAATTTTCAAAATTGCTTTTGGAAAGGGTTGATGAAGATTACGGTCAACTTCCTGAATATGGTGAAAAAATTGTATTGGAACATACTTCTGCAAATCCTAATGGACCATTGCATATTGGACACATTAGGAACTCAATTTTTGGAGATTCTCTTTCAAGACTCTTAAAGTTGGCCGGTAGGGATGTTGTAACTCAGTATTATGTAAATGATATGGGAAGACAAATAGCTATTATTGTATGCGGTATAACTGAATGTGGTTTAAATATTGATGATTATGAAGGGGATAAGATTGACCACAAAATTGGAAAATTATACTTTGATGCAAATAAGGCTGTAGAAGAGGATGAAGCTTTAAATGCTAAAGTTGATGAATTGATTCAAAAATATGAGCAGGGTGATGATGAGGAATTAAATAAGGTTTTTGAAGATGTCGTTTCAAAATGCATTTCTGGAATGAAGGAATCTCTTTTAAGAATGAACATTAAGCATGATGACTTTGTTTGGGAAGGCCAATTCGTAAGGAATGGTGAAGTCGATGATTTGGTAAACTATATCCAAAGAGAAGGGTTCACTCGTGAAAATGATGTATTATATGTTGATTTAACAGATTTCAACATTGAAAAAGAATTTGTTTTACGTCGTTCTAATGGTACCTCTCTTTATTCTACTAGGGATTTGGCTTATCACAAGTATAAAGCCACTTTAGGCGACACTGTGCTTGATATTTTAGGTTCTGATCATAAATTAGCAGCAGAACAAATTAGGGTTATTTTTGAAGAGATATTTAGACAAACCCCTCCTGAAGTAATATTTTATGAATTCATTACACTTCCTGAAGGTTCAATGTCAACAAGAAGAGGCAAATTTGTATCTGTTGATGAATTAATTGATGAAGCAGTATTGAGGGCGCATGATGAAATTAAATCAAGAAACCCTGATTTAACTGAAGAGGAAATTGCTCCGATGGCAGAAGAAATTGGTGTGGGAGCCATCAGATTCTTTATCGCTAAATTGTCTCCTGAAAAACACTTGACTTTTAAATGGGATGAAGCGTTGAGCTTTGAGAGAGGTTGTGCTTCTATTCAATATGCACACGCAAGAGCATGTAAATTGCTTGCTAAATCAGGTAAGGACATTGGTTCCTTAAGCGTTAGTGATGATTGGGTTCCTAATGAAGCTGAACAAGATTTGGTAAGGCAAATTGCTAAATTCCCTCAAGTTGTTGAGGATTGTGCCAATAAAAAGAGGGTTCACAATATTACACAGTACTCCCAAGATTTGGCCAGTTCATTTAATAAGTTCTACAAATCAGAACAAGTTATTGGATCTGAATTAGAGGATACCAGACTTGTTTTGGTTGATAAGGCTAAAATAACTATTAAAAATGCTTTAAATATTTTAGGTGTTAGTGCACCTGAAAAAATGTAGATGAGTAAATTTAACTCATCTTTAATTTCTTTTTTTTGCGGATTACTCTAGCAGTCCGTGAATATTAATTATTTAATTTAACTACTTTTAAAAAACTTTTAATATGAAAACAACAAAATATCCATTAATATATTAATTCTTTTAAAATAAGTGATATTATGTATAATGTGGATGGAATCAATATCTCTGATGTAAATTATGATAGAGTATGTTTGAATTGTATTCATTGGGTGGTAAATGTACAGCTTAAAGGCTCTGCAGATGGTGTTGTCTGCTCTAAAGGAATGGGGCATACAAATCCTAATGACGCCTGCAGCCTGTTCTCACCAAATCTTAGTGTTGACAATCAAGATTTAAATAAGTATTTTGATAAAAAAAGGAAATTTGATGTTTGGAAATTATAATGCCTATTAGAAACCTGAAGTTATTGCTCATAGATTACAATGACATTAACTTTAGTGTCTTTCTTTGAAAAGTTATTGATCATATTCACTTTTTTTACATTTTCAATGTCAGAAAATGGTGGTGGTAGGGTTTTGATAGGTAACCCACCTATTTTGGGGATTGCTTTTAAAATCCTAAAATTAAAAGATTAATCAACAAAATGGATATAATCTTCTTTTCTAGGCAATGGTTCAGGCGCTTCCATATCAGGATATCCTAAAACAACATGGCCGATTCCTTCATATCTTTCAGGAATTCCCCATTCTTTCAACAATTCTTTTCCTTTCTCAGATGCAAATTCATCGCGGGCTCTGTGAATCCAACAGCTTCCAACACCCACTGCATGGGCGGCATTTACTAAAACAGCTAATACGCTGGATCCATCTTCAACCCATGTCGGCATTTCGCTATCGGCCAAAACAATCAATAGTGTTTTTGCACCATAGAAAGGGTCCAAATCTTCTGGAACTTCAATTGGGAAAAAACTTCTGTTCCAAGCAGATAGCTCTTTAATTTTTTCTTCATCCTGAATTACAACGATTTTTGGAGACTGTGCACCTCTTCCGGTTGGAGCATAAGTTCCTGTTTCTAGGATTATTTTTAAATCTTCATCTGAGATTTGTTCGTCCTTGAATTTTCTGATGCTTCTTCTTGTTTTTAAGTCGTGTATTGTTTGATTCATATTAACTCCTCTGAAATTTTTCGTAAAGTATTTTTGAAGTTATCATATTCGTCCTGACCAATTATTTCTTTGATTTTATTATCCCACTCTTCATCATAATACATTACTTTTTGAGCGGTTTTTTCTCCTTTGTCGG
>JAZUAV010000030.1:0-10387 GCA_045638165.1 Methanobrevibacter sp. | reverse complement strand
TTTTAATTTTTCTTCAAATTCTCCTTTTTTAACTTCTTTTGTTGTAAGTTCTAATGTTTTTTGAGGTGCTTTTCCAACATAGTCTTGCATTTGTTTGAAAATCTTATCAAAATCCCTTGATCCTGCGGTTGCAAAAAATTTGACATCATTAAATTTCCCTTCATTCTGTTTGATGTATGATAGTATAGGGTTTGCAGCTTTTCCCACCCATACCGGGGCTCCGAGATATACCAAATCATAATCTGATGGATCGTATTTTAAAGCACCTAATTTAATAATCTTTTCTCCCATGGCATCTTTGCCTGCACGGGCATAACCTATTTTTCCCTCATATTTGACTGTTGAAGTTATCTCTTCTACATCAGCATTCAGTGATTTTGCAATTGCATCACCAACTTTTTTTGTCACATTTGTTCTTGAATAATATGCTACAAGTACTTTCATGGTATCACTTGATATATTTTTTATAAATTAATTTTAATAATATTTATAACATTTTAAACACAAAACTATTATTATGGCTAAAGATGATAGAAGTTCATTGAATCCGTTCACAGGAAAAGAACATTATGATACTGTAAACGACGATAAATTCTTGGAAGAGTGTTATCGTGAGTATTACGGCATTGTAAATAAAGCTCAAATTATTGATAATACTTCTGAAGGTCAGCTGGTTTATAAGGTTGCTTCTAATCTGATTAATGCCGTTTATGATTACTTGTCTTCAATCGGTAGGCTTGATTATGTTGAAGATTATTATGACTGGGAATTTCATTTGCTTTTGGACAACACTGTAAATGCATTCTGCATTCCTGGAGGAAAAATAGCCGTATTTTCCGGTATTCTGTCCGTTGCAAATAATGAAGAGGAACTTGCATTTATTTTAGGACATGAAATGGCTCATGCATTACTGGACCATACCAGAACTAGGGCGAGTGCCCAAAACACCAAAGATACTTTAACTACTGTGTCATGGTTTGGAAGTTTTGCTTTTGATTTGCTGGGAATGGGTGGAGTAGGAGATTTAACTCGGGCTGCAGTAAACACCGCCAGTATAGGATCCCAATTCTTATTGTTGAATCCTTGGGGTAGAGACCAGGAACTTGAAGCTGACCGTTTGGGCATGCTGATAATTCATTGGGCAGGTTATGATATTAGTGGTGTTCCTGCATTTTGGCAAAAGATGAGCAGTCAAAATGCCAACAATTTTGATTTTTTCTCAACGCATCCTGCTGATGATAAGAGGATTGTCGTAATGCAGTCTTTGGTTTCAGAAATTGAGGAGGGAATTGACTACTCAATGCCAGTTTTGGCTGAAACTCCTAATCCGAACAAGGCTCCTAAAATTGAATCCGGACCGATGAAAGTATGCAAAAATTGCGGTCATCAGGAGAAGGAAGATGCTATATTCTGCACCAATTGCGGAACAAAGTTCGATGATTTGTTAATTTGCCCTAATTGTGGTGTAAACATTAATGAAGGAGATTCATTTTGTACATCATGCGGTTTTAGATTAACTGAAAATGATGAATTAAGATGTCCCGTTTGCGGCTATGCTGTAAATAAGGGGGATGTTTTCTGCACCAATTGCGGAAGCAAAGTTTGACGGGTAATTTGGATGGATATTAATATTATCAAAAGATTGCCGATTCCCGTTTCCGGTTTAATTTTAGCTATTTTATCGTTGGGTAACTTATTGCAAGTTTACAGCTCTAATTTTAGATTTATTTGCGGTATTTTCGGATGCATATTAATCATTATGCTTCTTTTGAAGTTAATTCTATATCCTCAAAATGTTGCGGATGACCTGTCAAAGCCAATAATATTATCTAATTCCGGAACTTTTTCAATGGCATTGATGGTTTTATCTACATACATCAATTCATTTAATGGTGATTTGGCATTAGGTGTCTGGATTTTAGGTGTGGCTTTACACATTCTACTAATTATCTACTTTACTTACCATTATATTGTACGTAATTTTAATATAAATATGGTCTATCCAAGTTGGTGGATAGTCTTCATTGGAATAACGATGGGTGCAATCACTGCACATGTCCATGGATTGGATGAAATTGGATTTCTGTTTTTCTTATTTGGTTTCATAGCAATGTTGATAACTTTGCCTCTGGTGATTTTCAGGTATTTGAAATATCCAAACAAGGAAGATTCAAATAAGCCATTGGTCTGTATTTTTACGGCAGTAATGAGTATATTAATCGTTGGCTATACCAATTCGGTAAATGCAATATCAAATGAATTTTTAATTCTGTTGTATGCTTTTGCTTTTGCATTTTTCTTATTCGCTTTATATATGGTTTTTGAGTATAGAAATTTGGATTTCTATCCTAGTTTTTCTGCATTCACATTTCCCTTTGTAATCACAGCTATCGCTTCAACTGAAGTTTCTAAAATATTTAATGGTCCTGTATTTAATTATATTATTCCGATTCAGACAATAATTGCCATCATTCTGGTTAGTTATGTAGTTTACAGGTATTTGAAATTTTTAATTTCATAATGTAATATTGACATTACTATAATATTTAAATGGAGCTGTCAAGTGTAATGCTCCTTAGTGTTTAACTTGTGTGTATATGCACTTTTTTTCAATTTTTTAATCAAAATTTAAATTTTCAACGAAAGATTTATATATGAAAAAGCATTCAAATTTTAAATCTTATATTTTTTTAAATTTTATCACATTTTTTTCGTTGTATTTTACTTATTTTTTGAATTTTTCAATGAATTTTTTATTAATAATTTAATAACAATATTTTAGTTACTTATATTAAGAATAAGTAAATATTAATTATATATAGGATGGAAGACATATTATTTATTATGCAAATCAAAAATAAAAGTCTTCCATGTTATATTTTGGAAGATGGAGAATATAAACTTATTGGTGATTATACTGATCCTGTGAGAAATGATGTGAAACGTGAAATAGTAGATAATTCTTTCCAAATTATTCTTCCGATAGAACGTATTCTTGATGACAAGTATCGTATTAATGCTGACGGTGTCATTGAATATGTGGATAGAGTTTGTTTTAAGTGTATGTCTAAAAAAGTTCATAAAAAAGGATATTCATGGACTAATATTTGTTTAGAAAAAGGAATTTTCTTAAGAGTTAAAGTTAAGCGTTATTATTGTAGGCATTGTTTTCAATGGTCACAGACAGAGTTTTTTGGTTTTTTTGACAAATATACTGGATTGCCTTCTGATCTTAAAAAATTTATTAGAAATATTAGGGGAAACACGTGGATGTCGCTTAGAAAGATGAAAAGGACTATTAAAGATTTGACAGGAATTGATTTATCTCATGAAACAATTAGAAAGCATTTGCTTGTTGAAGGAGAATATTATTATTTAAATGAGGATATAAAACTCTCCGGATATTACTCTTATGATGAACAATGGGAGAAAGTAAATGGAAAATGGATTTACTATTATATTATTTTTGATATAATAAATCGAGTGCCTGTGGCAACTTTTTTAACTGATTCCATTACTAATAGAAAGATTAAAGATTTCATAAATAAAAGTATTCCTCCTATAAATCGTATTGCAATTATAACTGATTTAAAACCTGGGTATGATACAATAATGCATGAATTAGGTTTTATTCATCAACATTGTCTATTTCATTTAAGTCAAAGAATATGGGACAAAATATTCGACAGCATTGATTCTGAAATTAGTGAATATGTATCAAAATTAAAAAACAGTAAAGAAAAACTCTCAGATCAACAAATTCAAGAAATGGTAAAAAATCATAAGAAAGAATTGAAAAAAGAAATGAAAAAATATATGGACATATTTATGGAATTGTTTAAACAAGAAAGTTTTGATAAAGCAGTTGAATATATTAATTTTTTAAAACATGAAATGCATAATTTTCCAAGAGTTTTATCTGACTATTTGCAAAAAAATTTCTTCCCTGAATATCGAAAATTTTTACATTTCCTTGAAAAAGACCATATCGGAAAATTAGATGCTTACAATAATAAAATAGAAAATTTCAATAAAATTACTATGCCTAGATATGAGAAAAAAACTTATAGGACATGGAGAGGATTATGGAGTGCACTCATGCATAAAAAAGATGTTTGGATTGAAAACCGAAAAATGGAGCATTCCACTTGACAGTCCCTTAAAATTTATATAATTTGGGGTTTAATATTAATGTGTAGAGTTAAAGTATATTATATTTTGTATAGTATACTGGCAAAAATTTTTCATAATATTTAATTTAAACAAAAAAATAGAACATGTTGGGGGAATCTTTTTTGAATAATAAATTTTTATTATTTTTAATATTCATAATTATATTGTCTATTTCTGCCGTAAATGCTCAGAACAGTACTGATATTCAGGAAAACCAACAGGCATTAGGCAATTATTATGCTGGCGAAACTGGTAGTTTCACTGAGTTAAATGAAGAAATTACAACTCATGGAAATTTCACATTAACAAAGAACTATGCCTATAATTCCAATGATTCTGACTACAAGAATGGAATCAAGATCACTCAGGATAATATTGTAATTGATGGAAACGGATATGTGATTGATGGTGTGGGTCAGGCCAGAATTTTTGATATTGCATCCAATAATGTCACTTTAAAAAACATTATATTTGTAAACGGATTTTCAAGTGCAAACGGCGGAGCAATATATGTTGAAAATGATTTTTCAAATTGTAAAATCGAGTCCACATTCATTAATAACAGTGCAAATGCCGGTGGTGCGATATATTTCAATAAGGCAGTTTCTAATGTGTCAGTAATGGGATATTTTGAAGAAAATACTGCTGAGAGAACCGGCGGAGCAATAGCTGTTAGAGGAAAATCCACTGACAATATCTTTGTTTGTGATTTTTACAATAATCGCGCAAAAACGGCCAGTGGAGGAGCAATATTTTTCCGTAATTTGGTTGAAAACAATCAATTTGAAAGTATTTTCAGATACAATAGCGCAGGTTATGGTGCAGGAATCTTCTTTTACAATAAAGCAAATAATAATAAATTCAATAGTAATTTCAGCTTTAATGTAGCTTTGTCCTGTGGCGGTGCGATGTTTTTCTACAATACTACGGATAAAAATAACTTCTCAGGTTATTATGTTAATAACTCAGCTTTAGGCAAAATTGATTCCGAAAATGGGAACGGCGGTGCAATAACATTCAAGAACATATCATCCAATTCCATATTCACATGTGATTTTGTCAACAATACTGCAGCCTTATTCGGTGGTGGAGTAAACTACAGGGAAACTCCATATAACATTACATTTAACAGTAATTTCATTAACAATAAAGCGGAATTCGGTGGAGGAGTCAATTTCTTTGAAACTTTTGACAATGTAATTTTTAATGGGAAATTCATAGGTAATTCTGCTGATTATGGTGGAGCTATAGCCACTACAGATGGAGTTATTGAAAATACTTCCTTTTTCAATAATTTTGCTTCCGAAGAGGGGGGTGCAATCTATTTTGATGGTGATGGAGAAGTAAACAATTGTGAATTCTACAATAATTCATTCGTCGGCGGCTATGGGGATGGTGGTGCAATCTATTTCAATGCTGACGGAACTGTATATAATTGTAACTTTACAAACAACATTGCTGTTTATTATGGTGGTGCGGTTTACTTCTGGAAAAACGGAAAAATTTCAAATTCAAATTTCGACAATAGCAGTGCGCGAAACGGTGGAGCAGTATATGTTCACGGTAATGCAGAGGTAGATACCTGCAATTTCACAAATAACGATGCCAGGACCGGTGGTGCAATTGAATTTTGGGGAAACGGAACAGTTGCAAACTCTAACTTCAACAAAAATGTTGCAAGCTTTAGCGGAGGAGCAATTTATTCCAGTAATGATTTAAAAATATCAGATTCTGTTTTCAGCAGTAATTCCGCATTGATGAATGCAGGTGGCGCCGTTTTTATTTACAGTAAAGGGGAAATAATTCGCTGTGATTTTACTGATAACTCCGCTAGCATTGGTGGAGCTATTGATTTGAGAGGGGATGGCGCAACAATTTTTGAATCAGCATTCTCCAATAACTTCGCTACAGATGAGGGTGGTGCAATTTTTCTGGAAGGATCCAATGCAAATTTCAATAATGTAAATTTCATAGGAAATATTGCAGTTAAAGGTTCAGCCATTTATAAAGCCAGCGATGCAATAAATTTCATTATTGCCAATGTTATTTTTGAAAGCAATAGAGCTAATACTTCAGATATTAGGATAGAAGTTGAAGGCAATGAAAGTCATGCTCTGAATAATAATGTTGCGGTTCATGTTTATCTGTTGGGTGGTGACAACATTGCGAATGCCATCTGGAATAATGGCGGAACAGACACCATTAAACTGGAAAATGTATTCTCTGTGTTTTCTCAGGATGGCGACGGCCGTATAAATTCATTTAAATTTAATGATAATATTTTACAAAATCCGACTGATGGTTTTGTAGACAGTTCCAGATTGTGGCAAAGTCCGCAGGAAAATGCACAGCTTTTAGATGTACTGATAACTAATGAAGATGGTAGTGTTGTTTTATATAACCTCACTGACGGTACTGTTTATAAAAACAATACTAAAAATCCGAACCTTTTAATGATGTCAAGCGATTCGGATATTAAGGTAACTGATGTTTACGGAGCAATAAATGTAGAATTGGAAAACCTCCCGGCAGGCAAATATAATATTAAGTCCAGACACACTGGCGATGAATATTATACCGAAAGGGCAAATGAAGGCACTTTTGTTATTCATAATGTTATTTTAAACGTATCCATAACATCCGATGCTGAGGTAACATATAATAACAAATTGGTTAGATTCACTGTTACAGTGATGAATGATGATTTGGGCAATGCCACTGAGGTAATTGTCACAGACTCCTTGCCGGATACCTTAATCTACTCAAATTGGGGAATCATCAACAGTAATGGTGCCAACATTACTCCCAAAGCAATTAATAATGGTGTTGAATTAAACATATCCAATATAACTGCAGGCAACTTTGTAAAGATATGGATTGAAGCACTCACCAATGGAGTAGGTGACTTTACTAATGAAGTGACAGCACACTGCAAGGAAAACGGCACTAAAATTAACAGTTCTGCTACAGTCACTGTAATTCCTGAAGATGTGCCTCCGAAGGATCCTGAAAATGATACTCCAATCAAACCGGACGATATTGATAAAAAATATGCCGAAATTAAGAAAAAAGGTGTAGATATTAAGAAAAATAATGAATCTACAGGTAATCCTATTTTAGCACTATTAATGGCTTTATCAGTCATGGGAATAATCATCAGAAGAAGAAAATAAAATATAAGTCTTAATGAGTTTTTTTAAAACTCATTCTTTTTTATTTATTTTTAAAACTTTTCTAATAAATTTTCCACTTCTTTTTTATGTTCAAATAATACGCATCCTCCCTCATGTTCATCCATAAGAAGGCCTCCATCTCTGAGGCTCTTAAATAACTTTGAATTCAAAGCTTCAAGTAGGGATGTGTCCTTGACATTGATATCGGAGTATGGTGAAGCTGGACAAGGTTCTGCGCCCCCATGTGAATTGATGTGGAAAAATCCTCTTCCGGCAGCCAGGCAACCTCCGGAGGTCTTTTCATCTCCCGGAAATGACAGGAACAGCATGTCATCATATTCTTTTCGTAAGCGTTCAAGATTATCCAATAATAACTCTCTTTCATTGTCGCTTGGAGCTTTTTCATAAGTTTCTTCGTTAACCGGAACATATTCAATGAAAAATACAACTTTACATCCTAAATCATATAATGTGTCAATAAATTCCTTTGAAGTTAATGATGTTAAATTTCCTTTTGTAAATGTTAGTGAAGCACCAAAAATTATATTGTTTTTCCTCATTAGATTCATTGAATCAACCAGTTGGCTATAAACACCTTCTCCTCTTCTGGAATCGGTGATTTTTTCATCTCCTTCAATGGAAATGATTGGTATGGTGTTTCTGTTTTTGTTGAATAGTTTTAAATAATCATCATTTAACATAGTTCCGTTTGTAAATATTGGAAATAGAATTTCTGGAAAATTAGTGGCTTTTTTTATAACATCTTCTCTAAGAAGAGGCTCTCCGCCTGCAAGAACAATGAAACTTATTCCAAGATTTTTTGCTTGTCTGAAAATTTCTTCCCATTCCTCAGCCGAAAGCTGATTTAAGGGGTCATCATCACTGCATGAGTTATTGGCTCTAGAGTAGCAACCGGTGCAATGAAGGTTGCAACTACTTGTAATGCTTGAAATTAAGAAGACTGGAATGTTTTGACCATTTTTATCATATTCTTGTCTGATTTTAGTAGCTTTTTTTGTATATTTGGAAAATTTGTGTAAGAATAAAATTTCTTTAGGATTTTTTATGGATGCCTTGATAGCGTCTTTTATGATGTATTCCACTCCTTCGGCGAGATATTCTTGAATATTAAATTTGTCATTCATTCATTTCACCTTCACGCTTTCAAATAAAAATTTTGCATGCTGTTCTGTTTCGTCAAATAATTTCTCCAATGCCTCTTCGGGGATGTCATCGTATTTTGCACATATGTCTAGGAGCAAATAGATTGGAAAACTGTAATACTGCTTTGCCAGTAGTTCGGGGTTGTAATCTTTATGTATAATTCCTTTTTCTTTTAAAATTGTGAATAATCCCTTCCAAAATTCCAATGGCTTGACCAATATCTCATTTTGGAAGAACAATCTAATTGTTTCATTGTGATGCATTTGTATGAGAATCAACTTCCAGATTTTAAGATTTGGTTCCTGAAAAAGCATGTTTTTCATTGCTTCAGATCCAGCATGATAAAACGCTTCTGGATTTTTTAATAGGGGATTATTATCGCTTAATTCTATGTTTTCATCATCTAGTTCAAAACTGCTTGTAAACTGATTAAATATATCCATCAATATGGCTTCTTTTGAGGAATAATGGCTGTAAATTGAACTTTTTTTGATTCCTACCTCTTCGGCGATTTCTCTTAGTGAAACTGAATCATAACCTTTTTTTGAAAATAATTCTAGGGATACATTAAATATTTTTTCTTTTGTATTCATCATTACCTACCTACCGTTCGTTAGGTAAATTATAAACTTAAAGATATATAAAGTTTTCTAGTTTAGAAAAGAGTAAAAAATTTTCATGCTAAAAGTACTAAATATGTTGTATCTGTACGGGCAAAATTCATTTTTAATACTTTTTTTGATTAAATAAGATTTATGGGTCTATTTTTATTAATTTAGCTTTTTTTTTAATATTAATTAACAATATTTTTTGCTATTGTGACTAGATTCAGCACAGATATGATGGGTGTGTATTTTTTTTAAAAAGGTATGCAAGTAAGTACTTTGTTGCGAAAATATTTATATAATTCAATTTTTAGATAGTAATGTAAAAAGTAATTTACATTGATGAAAACTATCAACTGTGTTTTTGAGAATATCTTCCAATATATTTTGCCATTGATGAAATAACTCTGGTGGTATTTAATGTTGAATCTAAAAAGATTAATGATTTTGGTCATAATGAGTGCATGTCTTTTAATAACTGTATCAGGTGCTTTTGCAGCCGATTCAAATCAAATCAATGGCAATGTTACTGCAGATGGACAAAATCATGAAATAAACATTGATAATTTTAATGTTAAAGAAGTAGAAAATAATAATGTAGATAAAATACTTGTTAATAATGACATAAATCTCAATAATTCTATTCAGAAGGATATTGTGGACAATAGACAGACTAATAGTACTGTACCAGGCACATATGATAATCTAAAGAGAGATATTGAGAATTTGCATTCTGGCGATGTTTATAATTTTACAAGGAATTACATATTTGACGGTGTTAATCAGACACTTGTCTTGGAGAACCGTATTATTGTAATTGACCAGGATAATCTTGTTATTAACGGTAACGGTTTTACTATTGATGCCGGAGGATCTCAAAACTTTGCAATATTTAAAGTCATATCAAATAATGTAACAATCAGCAATTTAACCTTCGCCAATAGTGTGCCAAGTTGTATACCAGGTCCAACTATTGATGGGCACCGTTTTGAAAGGATTAACAGTCCAATATGCTGGAGTGGTATCAACGGAACTATAAAAGACTGTAATTTCTATAATAATTGTGCTGTAAATGGTGGTGCAATGACATGGACAGGCGACAATGGTTTAATTGTGAATTGTAAATTTATTAATAACACTGCTAGAGGAGTTGGCGGTGCACTATATATTGGTGGTGTGAACAATACCGTTTCATGGTGTATTTTTGTTAATTCAACTTCACAGCTAACCGGTGAAGCAATATATGCCGATCGCAACCGTGAAAAAATCAGG
>JAZUAV010000029.1:0-10215 GCA_045638165.1 Methanobrevibacter sp. | reverse complement strand
CCATATCTCAATATATTTGTGGGTTTAAAAGTATTTGCAGGATTATCCTCAATTGTTATTGCATTTGCAGGATTTAAAAAATATGTAGAGGAGAGCGAATGATGTTAAGTATAGGACCAATTATATTCGGATTAATATTGGGTTTAATCGTTGGATCTCAGATTAAACTTGGTGTTAGTGATGCAAAGTTTACATTAGCATCATTTGTAGTGATATTTATAGCAGGAATTGTTGTAGCATGGCAATTGGGCAATTTCCCTTTTTACACAGATTTGCCAATTTCCACTGCGTTCCTGTTTGCTTTAATAGGAATTTTTGTAGGTAAACTACTATTTGCAAGGAGTAAATAAGGAGTTGTTATAATGTTTTTATCGACAAATACATGTGATGGAAAAAGAGAGTGTATTAAACAATGTCCTACAAAAGCTATTAGATTCATTAACGGTAGAGCTTTTAGCTGTCTTACTTGCGGAATTTGTCATGATAACTGTCCAAATGGTGCAATCTTTATCAATAGTTATGGGGGCTATGTTGTAGACAGAGCCAAATGTAATGGCTGCGGAATGTGTATGTACAATTGCCCTATCAACAATATTTCTATTGAGGATGGAATTGTTTATGGAATCTGTTCACGTTGCGGTGTTTGTGAAGAGGTATGTCCAAATCGTGTGGATGGATATGATTTGGAAAAAGAAAAGCAACTTAATTTAATAGAATCATTAAAGATTTTGCATCCTCCATTAGATAATGTTCCCCATAAGGTTGAAACTGATGTCAAAGAAGTTACAAGAACTTATGTCGGAACAGACATTGAAAAATGTATTTTATGTGGAAGATGCCAGGAATACTGTCCAACTGGGGCAATTCATGTATCTATTGATAGGGATGATGGTATTTGTAGTGAATGTAGGTTATGTAGTGATGTTTGTCCTAATGAATCAATGAACAAGCGTCAAATGGTTAATAAAACTTCCTGTACACTTTGTCTTAATTGTATGAAAGCCTGTCCTCATAATGCAATTTCTGTTGATGGATTTGAGATTATCGTTAATAAATTGAATCAGAAACCAAACGGTTCAATCGTTTCATGTCTAAATTGCGGATTATGCGCTGATTTATGTGAGAATGAATCTCTTAAAAATGTTGATGGAAAATTAAGATATGATCCAACGGCAGATGCGGAAAATGTCACTCATGAAATAGCTATTGAGTCATGTCCAATTAGTACATTGGCTGAAGATGAGGAGATGTTCATTTATGATGAATTTGAAGACGAAGAATTGCCTACATTATCTGGTTTCTGTGTATCATGTGGAAAATGTGTTCAGGTCTGTGATGAAACTGGAGCACGCCAATTCATGACTCATTCATGGGATGGTTCAGTATCCGACGATTGCATCTCCTGTGGAATATGTGTTGAAGTATGCCAGGAAGATGCTATTACTTTACACAGGGGAACAATAAAGGTTAATTTAGATAAATGTATTTTATGTGAAAACTGTGCAGTTCATTGTCCTGTTGATGCAATCCCTAAATCTACATTGTATAAGAATGAGATTAAGGATGGATTTAATTTCATTGAGCAAAAATTATGTATGCATTGCGGATTATGTCATAAGGTATGTTCATATGAGGCAATTGATGAAGTTGATGGCCAGTTTATTGTTAATGAAGAAAAATGTACATATTGTGGAGCATGTAAAAATGCATGCCCTGCAAGGGCATTTTTGTTCGAAAGAAATTTTAAAGATTCAATAGAGGGTATTTAAATGAGTGGTATACTTAAGATAGCTTTGGAAGGGGCTTTTACTAACTTTAAAAGAATCTTTTTTGCAGCTGATAGAGTTACGGATATGGAGTTGAGAAGACAAATTTCCACACTCTCAGTTGAAGTGGATGACAGAGTTGATGAAAAAGCTTGTATAGGGTGTGGAGGTTGTGCTAATGTATGTCCAACCGGAGCAGTTGAAATGAAAGAAATTGCTAACCCTATTAAATTAACTGATGATTGGACTAAAAGTGAAGTACCTGAAATTAATCTTGAAAAATGCGTTGTATGTTATTATTGTCATGATTTCTGCCCAATATTTTCATTATATGGCGAAAAAGGAACAATACATCCGAGTTGTGTGGGGGATCAGGAAGTTGACATAACAGAATATCTTAATCAACCATTTAAAATTTCTGATGAAAAACTTAAGGTCATTGCACAATATTTATCAGATAAGACCGTGCTAAAAAATAAAGAGGATGGTGAATAAAATGGGTATTAAATCCTTTTCAAGAGCAAGAGCAATACATGTCATGCTAGTTTATACTGGCGGATGTAACGGATGCGATATTGAGATTGTTAACTCAATTTTATCACCACGTTTTGATGCTGAGCAATATAATGTATTTCTAACTTGGAATCCTCGTGAAGCTGATGTTTTGGTTGTCACAGGACCAGTTACACATTTAAATAGAAAACCGTTAGAAGCGATTTATGAAGCTATTCCTAATCCAAAACTGGTTGTAGCTGCAGGAAGTTGCGCTTTGATGGGTGGTGTTTATAAGAATTGTTATGGTGATATTCCATCAGAAGAGATTGAAGGGCCTGTTGAAAATGTCATACCTGTAAATGCAAAAATTCCGGGTTGTGCCGTAAGGCCTCAAGATGTTTTAGCTGGAGTTGTATCACTTTTGCCTATACTATTAGATGCGGATTAAAGAGGGGAATTAAATGGAGGAGAAAGTACCGAGAAGTAATATTATTGAAACGGAAATTCCAATGGGTACAGTTCACCCTGCTGCATTGGAGCCATATAGGGTAAGGTTTTTTGTAGAAGATGAAATTGTCCAAGAAGCTGAAATAACTATTGGTGTTAATCATAGGGGAATAGAAAGGATTATGGAAGGACTTCCAGTTGAAAAGGCTAATGCACTTACTGAAAAAATTTGCGGAATTTGTTCCAATTCACACATATGGAACTCATGCAGAACTGCAGAAATAGGCTTAGGTATTGAAATTCCTAAGAGGGCTGAATACATTCGTGTCATCATGGGCGAACTTGAACGTTTGCATTCACACTTCTTGTATTTGGCGCATGGTTGTGAAGTATTGTCTCATGAAACTTTTTCAATGAGGGTATTCTACTTAAGAGAAATTGTAATGGAACTGCTTGCAATGATTGGTGGAAACAGAGTCCAATACGGTTGTTCTGTTTTGGGAGGGGTTCGACCTAGATGTGATTTGGATGAAGCAAAACTTCTAAGGCTTAAAGAAGATATGGATAAAATAGAAGCTGGCCTTACAGATTTTGCCAACAGGTTCATAGCTGATTCCATTGTGATGTCAAGGATTTCAGGAATAGGGGTCTTGCCTCAAAAGCAAGCTATTGAACTTGCAGTTACTGGTCCTACATTAAGGGCAACCGGTGTTGCAAGGGATTTGAGAACAACAATGTTTGAGTATGACAATTTCGATTTTAACGTTGTAACTCAGCCTGATGGTGATGTAAAATCCAATTTGTTAATGAGAGCATTGGAATCTTTTGAATCAATCAAAATTATTCGTCAGGCTATTGCCAATATCCCTGAAGGCAAAGTCATTAATAGGGATTGGGAAATGTTTGACACTGACCTTATTGAAAGTTATATTGAAGTTCCAAGAGGAACGCTATATCATTCATATGCACTTGAAAGTGGAAGAGTCAGGCACTGTATAATAAGAACTCCATCTATGGCAAATATAGGGGCTATGCAATATGCATGTATTGGAGACCAAATTACAGATGCGCAGTTATGTATTGTACAATGTGACCCATGTTTCACCTGTACAGATAGAGCAATTGAAATAATAAGGAGATAGATCATGTTTGGAAATACTGTTATTTATTCAGTTCTTGCAGTAATCGCTACAGTATTAGTTTGTTTTTTAATATCAACATTGCTTCCAGGAATTGAGAGAAAATACATTCATGCAAGAATTCAACAAAGAATTGGACCTCTTGTAGTCGCTCCTGGTATTATGGCTCCGCTCAAATTCATGTTTAAGGAAAATATTGAAGTGTCCTCTCCCGTTCCGGGTTTATATAAAATATTGCCAATAATATGCTTTATTGTGGTTTTATGTTTATTGATTGCTTTAACTCCTCAAGCCTATGCTATTCCCGCTCTTGCAAGTCTTGTTGCAATAGTCGGTCTTTTGAAAGTTGAAGAAATCTGTTATGTATTGATGGGAGCTTTATCCAAATCTGTAATGTCTGTTAGAATGCCGTTTCCGGATTTGGCCAAAGGTGGTGCTCATTTAAATGCAACAAGGTCTTTTGTAGAGGATATAAGTTCCAGAAGATCTTTGAGGATGATAACCTATGGTTCTTTCCCTCTTTATTTGGCATTGTTTGCTCCGGTAACTGCAGCCAGAAGCATTTTCTTGTCTGACATTGTAGCATATCAACAATTGCATGGGCCATTCCTATTCACTGTGGCTGGAGCAATTGCAGCAATCGTATTTTTCATTGGTTACATGATTATTTTAAATGAATATCCATTTTCAATAATTAAAGCTAAATGTGATGTAATTGAAGGACCTTACATGGAATACGCATCTAAATATAGGGCTATTGTCTATATAACAAGAGGATTTTTCATGTTTGTGCTTGGTGCAATCTTTTCAGTGTTGTTCATTGGAGTTCCACCAACAATCGTGTCCTGGGGAATATTGCTTAATATTGCAGTGGCATTGATTTTTGTATTCATGATGGGCATCTTCTCTGCATTTGCGCCGGTATTTACAAATAGACAATTGCTGCCAACAATTTTAGGCACCACATTACTCGGAATATTAGCTATTGTACTTGGATTATTATGAGGTGATTATTTTGAAGTTTGTTATGAGACCCTATCATATGGTAAGTCTTGGAGGATACATTGTAGAATGGGATTTTCCTTATAGAAATCTTATAGTTGTAAATAAAACCTCTGAACCAATTAAAATTGAAATACCAGTTTTCCATGAAGAATGGATAGCTGAACACAGGGATTTAGGTCTTGAGGTTATCCCTGTTACAAAAGATGATAACTATTTGAGCATGTGGAAAAGAGCACATGCGGAATTAGATAAAATCAGGCCAAAAAATGAGTGATTATACATTAACAATTAAATCAGATGAGAAGAAAGGGGTTTTAGATGATATTACGGATGTTATCACTAATCATGGTGCTAATATTAGTTATGTCCATCTTTTTGTTGAAAAAAATAACGTTGGTTCTATTAATTTAGAATTAGAACATGTTGAGGATATTGGGGATTTGGTTTCTGATTTAAAGAGCATTCCTGAAATCAAATCTGTTGAGTTACATGGTTCTCAACTGGATATTTATGGAAAACGTATAATCATTGTTGGTGGTGGAGCACAAGTTTCACAAGTAGCTATGGGTGCTATTACAGAAGCTGATAGGCATAATATACGTGGTGAACGCATCAGTATTGATACGATTCCGTTAGTTGGAGAAAAATCTTTAGCTGAAGCGGTAGAAGCTATTTCAAGACTTCCTCGTGTAAGCGCATTAGTGCTTGCAGGTTCGCTTATGGGTGGTGAAATCACCGAAGCAGTTAAAAAAATTAAGGAGGAAAGCAATTTGATTGTAATCTGTCTTAATATGCCTGGAAGCGTAACCAAATATGCTGATTTAATTATCACAGATCCAATTCAGGCTGGCGTTTTGGCAGTCATGTCAATAGCAGACACTGCTGTTTTTGATATTAAACGTTTAGGTGACAATATTAAGTATTGATTTTATGTTTATGGACATATAGGGGAGTTATTTTTAATAACTCCTTTATCTTTTTAATCTTTTATGCAAATGTCTTGGTATTTGCAATTTGTACATTTTTTAATATTTTTTCTAACGTTTGGAAGCTTTTTATTTTCAGTAATTTCTTTTACTTCCCGTATCACTTCAAACAATCCTTTTCTTAAATTCACATCCATTACAACCGGTCGTTTTTCACCTATTTTTTCATAGTTGACAAAGCCTACAAATACTTCTGTATCAAATTCCTCTTCAATGAGTATTGCATAGGATACCAGTTCTATTGCGTCCTGATCCCAAACGCCTTTTATAGGCGGATTTGAATTTTTAATAATGACTGGATAATATCTACCATCAATTATTTCAATTTTATCACACATTCCAATTAATCCAAGACTGGGATCTTTTAAGAGATAGGAATACATGCAATTCGGGAAAAACATATCGATTATTTCAAATGCGTTCTTGTTAAGGATGGTCATTGCTTGTTTTATTTTTAAAGCAGTAATCTTAATGTTAAAATATGTTGAATCGATTATTTCATTGATTTGTTCGGGGGTGATGTCAAAATCCATTGTCTTTATTGCACTGATTGAGCTTTCAATGTAACTGTCAATAGCCTCGGAGAGATAATTTTCAATTTCAGTTAGGCTCATGTCTTTTTTGATTTTACGCATATTTTTTTGAATCAAGTCTAGAATATCAATTTTAAGCTTTTTGATTTCTACTGCTAACTGATAATCTTTGTTTTCACCAGTATCAACATGATTTTGTATATATAAGTTCATGGGACAGTACATGTGTGTCTTTATCGAAGATATGTTCATCATATAATAACCTCTAAAAAGTTTGTAATATTACTTTAAACTTAATAATATAAATATCTAGAAGTTATAAATGCTTTAAATTCTTTAAAATAAAATAAAAAAAGTAAATAACCTGTAATTTGGCTATTTGAAGTTAATTTTATACGTCATAGTAATGTTTGTTTATTGCAGGCAATTTTGCAAAAATGAATGGGACAACTATCAGCACAACAGTTAATATTATCATGATTGTGGTGCTGAGGCTATCTGCTGTGCTTGCTGTTGAATATACACCTTGAATCCAAAGGCCTGAAATGCAGATTGGCAATATGTATTTAATTACAGTTTTCCAAGTTTTACCAACTTTAATGGAAGAATTATTGTTTAATGTTTCAATTAAATCGTCAAATTTGTAAATCCATCCAAAGATGATGCACTCGAGGAGTATTGCAAATAATAATGCGAAATTATTTAAATACGCATCAAACACTCCTAAAATTGTACTTCCAGCACCTGTTGCAAAGATGGTAGATATGAAAAATCCAACAATACAAACTACAGTTGCTGTCTTTTTACGTTCAATAAGGAATTTTTCTGAAATGGAATAACAAACTCCTTCGAGAAGTGCAATAACGGAAGTAATTCCAGCGAATAATATGCATAAAAAGAATAATGGTCCGATTATGTATGCAATATCTCCCATTGTATTAAATACTTGAGGGAATACTACAAATGCAAGTCCGGTTCCTTCAGTTACCAGTTCATTAAATGGAATTCCTGAACTTAATGCCATGAATCCTAAAATAGAAAATATTCCAATAGAATTAAACACTTCGAATCCTGAATTTGAAAATGCAACAACTATTGCATTGTCGACCAATTTAGAGCCTTCAGGCAGGTAACTGGCATAAGTCATTGCAATTGCCATACCTAAGCTCAATGAAAATACGATTTGTCCAAATGCAGCTAACCAAACATCTAAATTTGTTAATGCACTCCAATCAGGTGTAAAAATCTGAGTATATCCAATTGATGCACCAGGCAATGTTAATGAGAATGCAACAATACCAACAACAATTACACAAAGTAATGGGAGTAGAATTTGACTAACCTTACCAATACCTTCATTCAAATCTCTTTTAAGAATAAACCATGCTAAAAACCATATAACAAATACTGATGCTAAAACAGTTGGAACAATAGTAAATATTCCTGATATGGATCCGGCATCATGTAAAACATTGTTTGCAAAGAACAAGTCGGGATTCGCACCCCAGGCTTTTGTAAAGCTTAAAATTATATAAATCAAGTCCCATCCCACAACACAAACGTAATATGTTGTTATCAGGAATACTGTTAGCAATATAAACCATGCTACTGGTTCTAATTTTTTACTGACGGCAAACAATATTCTTGCAAGGGATCTTTTAAACTTGAATCCGACGGCATATTCTACAAGAACAAATGAAATTCCAAGTAGGAACAATGAAACGATATAAGGAATCATAAATGAGCCTCCGCCGTTAGAGTATAAAACGTTTGGGAAACGCCAAATGTTTCCAAGCCCAACAGCAGAACCAATCATTGCCATCATAAATGCAAGATTACTATTCCATTCTGATTTTTCCTGTTCTGTCATTTTATCACATTGAATTGGATAGTATTACTTTTGTAAAATTTAGTTTATATTAATTTTCATTTTTTAAAATAAGCAATGTTCATTATTTTTCTTTTCATAATTTTAATGACATGCCAACAATATTTATTGATAAGATTTAAATTTTTGGAGATTATTTATAAGTTTTGTTTAAAAAATTAGTTTTTAAAGAGGGTCGTGCCCTCAATAAAAAGTTGTATGGTATTAGTGAATTTATTTTTTCATTTTTTCCATTTCCTTTTCAATCAATTTGTCTCTGTCAATGTCAATTTTTTCAACAAAAACAAATGCTTTCAAGAAATGGAATATCAATCCAATTGCCCATAAACCGGTTATCCAATAAAACCACCATTCGCCAGGAGAAAAGAGGACGTTCATAATGATAAATGCTATATTAACGGTAATAAAAGCGTATAAATGGTGATAAAAACCAATTTTTTCATCTGCTCTTTTTTCTGCTTTTCTATATAAATCCTTTTCAGACATAATATCACGCTATAAATTTTATTTTTAAAATTTTTTATCTAAACATCTATTTTTTAGACAATATTACTTTTTAAATAATGTTATATAAATCATTTCAAAAGTTAATCGGTTTTGTATGATGAAATTTAATAATAAGTCTTAAGCGGGACTTTCTTTAAGTTTTAAATATTCGTCAATGGCTTCGCGAGTGGTTCCCACAACCAAGCGGTAATGGGATTCTTCACCATTAACCATGACTTTTTCCACTTTGCCTTTGGCTATCACATGCTCTCCATCAATTACCTCTCCGGCGTAGGTGTGTGTAAATGAAACGACCTCAGTCAAATCAAATTCAACACCGTCAAGGACTTCAACGTTTTCAATTGTATAAAGTGAAGGATTGTCAAAAGCACCAAGTGCGCTCACGATATCCGCTTCAATCTTGGCTATTCCTTGAGGTTCATAGACAGTGTCTCCCCAGACTCCAGAGATTTCATCATAATCCTTGGTGGCCAATATATCAAATAAAGTTCCATTGATGGTTCCTCTATTTGCTTTCCTGTTCTCATACCATCGGAATTCCTCTTTGGTGAGGCTTGCATCACTCATTCTTTTATTGTATACGAAATCCCAGTAATCGTTGGTAATTCCTTGAACGGTAATGTGCTTGTCAACCTCTTCGATGTAGACTTCTTTTCCTCTATGTTCTTTAAATGCTTTTATTGCATTTCTATGGTTGTCAAGTCCATAAACAACAAAATCTAGGTCACTCACATCATCTTTTTGAAGTCCCGGTAAAATTGAGCCTGAAATGCCAAGATGGTCATAAGGGATATCTGCCATGAAGTGGAAAAAGTCAGCAACATCCATCAATTTTGCAATCAATTCTGGATTTTTAACTTTATATCCCGCTTCAAAAGTCTTTTTAAGGCCATATAACCTATCTTCTGGTTTGATTATTCTCTTAACTTTATCCAATGGCACACCCATCATTTCAACATTTGTCACATCACAGAAATACAAATAATCTGGATGGTTTTCTCTTAAATAAGTATATGCTTCTTCAGATCCTACTTTCCTATATCGTTTACCGTCTTTTTCACGGTCCCCTTCTGGGTCGGGAATATATCTTAAAAAAGATATCACTCTGTCTTCGGGATGAATGTAATTGGTTGATGCGAAGTACAAATCATCGCTTGTGTAAATAAAATCTCTTGTTCTAACCTGTTTCATTGTTTTGACTCCTTGATTTAAATATTGTTTTTTTCATTAATTAATGTTGGGAGTATAAATGGGATGGCCAACTTCAAATAATTGTTATTTTTTCATCCAAAGCCTTAAAATATATTTTATTTTTTTTCAACTATATTTAACTTTATATATTATATTTTACATAATTACTGTTATAAAGTTAATTTTATTTTTTATCATATTGACTTTATAAAAAGCGAAGTGATTCAATGAAAATTAATAAACATATTTTTATTGGTG
>JAZUAV010000028.1:0-17880 GCA_045638165.1 Methanobrevibacter sp. | reverse complement strand
TGGAGGTACTTCCAATACGGTTACTGGAGTGAAAACATCCATACCATTACTTGGAGAGTTTTTATCAGTATCAGTGACTAAAGCATGAGTCATACCGACTTTATAACCTGCGAGGCCGAGTAATTTTGGTTCATCAATTTGTGGCCAAGACTTTACTCTAGGGGTTTCTTTAGCTGCTCTTTTCCTTGGACTAAAAGCAACAGACCCTTTTCTTGGCTGGTGATGTCTTACCATTTAATTTAACCTCCTTAATTATAATTTTTTCCTTATTTTTTAAATCAATTTAATTTTTTTAATTCGAATTGCTAAATAAATAGCATTCGTACAAGTTTGATAAAATCATACAATGTACAACTTCATCGAAATAATAAATAGCCGTAAAAACAATTACAACTAGATAAATATTAAATTTCAATATATTCCATTGAGTCTAATTCAATTGAAGCACAATTAAGAATATATTCAATGTATAAATCATTCTGTGCTAAGTTTATTTTTAGGAGAGTCCTAAAAACATCAATGTATAAAAAGTTGAGCAAGTTATCTATTAGAGTGTAAACTAATAAATTTATAAAGAGAATTAAAATCTCATAAAGTTAAATAAAGAAAGTGTAGCGACAACAGCCTCTTCAGTCCTAACAGTTTCAGTTCCTTGATTAGGAATTGTATTTAATTTACACAAATCCCAATTCGGATTAGAAACATCTTCTTGAATTGAAGAATAAGGGCCACCAAATAAAATAGCAATACTATTACATTCATCTACTTTATGCTTTAATTCATCAAAAATAGAATCAATATAATCTCCATACCTTGTAGTTTCAACAACAAGATCAGGTTTAATTAATTTTAAGCTATTTTTAAGACTCTTATTAGAGGATATAACATTATACCCCCAGTAAACGTCATCTGGTTTATCAGGTGTGACAATTACTTCTTTCTTAGCAATTTTAGTAATCTTAAAGTCAAAAATTTTTTTAACAGAAAGTTGCTCTTTACAGAATGCAAGTTTATCCATACCTATATCAACAAAAGTTCCTTTCTTATTTCTTTTTACAGTGAAACCTTGTCTATAATCCCCCACGTCTGGTTGACTATTAACAGGATGATGAGGAGTTCTAAGTGGTGGAAGAATACCTACATGCTTTAATTCTGCCCTTATAGGGAATGCTTGCTTCCTTAAATATTGAGGAGTATTCATATAGCTCAAAATCTCAGCAATGAAACTTCCATCATTTTCTCCATCTTCATTTTTAACATTGTCATCATTATAAATAACAACATTATCTGCTTGAAAAATCGCTAAAGCTCTACCTAAAATCCCTACTTTATAAGTACGAATTTTGAGATCTTTAGACTCAGAAAGAAATGAGTTTGGAATAAATATAGATAGCTCATCTTTATACATTACCTTACATTATGTAAACTAAAGTATATAAAGATTACCCTACATTTATATAGCTATCACTAAATAGACTTACACATTTACAAAATATTATATCAATTATAATATCCGTAGCTTCTTTTTATGCTACCAACTTTTTTATACTCAGAGAATATATTAATATAAAATATATACTATCCCCTATATAAAGGTATTGTTTTTTTGAGTGAAAATTAGAAAAAAATACGAAAATTGAAAAATTTTAATTGCTATAATTCCGCTCTTATTACAATTACGCTTACATTTTGATTTTCTTTGGTGTGAAAATCATAGATTTTCGGAATTGGAAAACTATACCTGAAAATATGTGTTATATCTAAATTATTTTCCATATAAAAATTTATTAAAAATTCTTCAGTAGATGCCATATGGAATGAATACAAAACATCAGTTTCCAAATCTACGGCTTTTTTTACAAATTTTAAATCCTGACCTGCATCAGCTTTTCTTTGAGATCCGAATGGAGGATTTTGAAATACAGTATTTACATCCAAAGCACAATTAAACTCAGCAATGTCACTTTTAATGAATTTTACATTATCCACATTTAAATTATATGAAACTTCTTCAGCCAAATCAACTGAATCCTCATCGATATCTATACCAACTGCCATATTTGCACCCATTAAAGCTGAAGCAATTGTAAATATTCCTGTGCCGCAACCCAAATCCAAAATATTTTTTCCGCTAATATCCCCTAGTGAAAAGGCGTTCCATATCAAATCTGATGCAATAATTGAAGGAGTAGTGTATTGTTCAAGATTCACTTTAGGTTTAGGATGAGAAGGAATAGATTGAAGTCTCATTTCTAAATGTTTTTTTCGAGTAATTTTTTTCATCTAATCAACATATTTAATTATTATATTTAATATAATTATAATATAGTAAAAAAATTACTTTGAGGTTTCAAATGTTTGAAAAAGTATTAATTGCAAATAGAGGAGAAATCGCTATAAGAGTTATGCGTGCATGTCGTGAACTTGACATTAAAAGTGTAGCTATTTATTCTGATGCTGATAAAACTTCTCTTTACACAAATTACGCAGATGAAAGTTTCCCTTTAGGCAACCCTTCACCAGCAAAATCTTATTTAAATATAGAAAAAATAATAAACATTGCTCTAGATTCTGGTGCAGATGCTATACATCCAGGTTATGGATTTTTAGCTGAAAATCCTAAATTTGGCGAAGAATGTGAAAAGAATGGAATTAAACTCATTGGACCAAGTGGAGATGTAATTCAACAGATGGGAGATAAAATTACATCAAAGGCTCTTATGAAAAAAGCTGGAGTTCCCGTAATCGAAGGTACACCAGAAGGAATTACTGATATTGAAGAAGCAAAAGAAATAGCTGCTCAAATCGGTTATCCTGTAATTGTTAAAGCATCTGCAGGAGGTGGAGGGATTGGTATGCGTGCAGTTTATGAAGAAGATGAACTTGTACGTGCAATCGAATCAACCCAATCAGTTGCTTCCACTAACTTTGGAGATTCAACAGTATTTATTGAAAAATACCTTGAAAAACCACGTCATATTGAATTCCAACTGTTAGCAGATGAACATGGCAATGTCATCCATGTAGCTGACAGAGAATGTTCTATCCAAAGAAGACATCAAAAACTTCTTGAAGAATCACCTTCTCCTATTATGACCGAAGAGTTAAGAGCGGAAATGGGTGGAAGTGCAGTTAAAGCGGCAGAATATATCGGATATACAAGTGCAGGTACTGTTGAATTTTTATACGATGACGGAAACTATTATTTCCTTGAGATGAACACCCGTATCCAAGTAGAACACCCAATTACAGAACTCGTAACAAATACCGATTTAATTAAAGAACAAATCAAAATAGCTGCAGGCAATGAGTTAAGCTACTCCCAAAATGACATACAAGTTAATGGTCATGCAATTGAGTGTCGTATTAATGCAGAGGATCCTCTCAATGATTTTGCACCAAATCCTGGAAAAATTACAGGATACAGATCTCCTGGAGGGCCTGGCGTGCGTTTAGATAGTGGAGTATACATGAATTATACCATTCCAACATTTTATGATTCAATGATTTCTAAACTAATTACTTATGGAAGAAATAGAAATGATGCAATTAATAGAATGAAAAGGGCTTTAAGCGAATATATCATTTTAGGTGTGAAAACAACAATACCATTCCACAAAGCTATTATGAGAAATCCTAATTTCATTTCTGGAGACTTAAATACTCACTTTATTGACCAACACAAAAAAGGCATCGACCAAGAAATGGAAAAAGTAATCCTTGAAGATTTGGAATATGTGAACAGATTGAAATCCACATTTATGCCCGGTAAAAAAATAGCTGCCATTTCAGCTGCTGTTGGTTCCTATCAAAATGCTGTTAAACATCAACACCATCAAAAGAAATAATATGGGAGATTGTTAAATGCGAAAAGAAATCATAAACTTATTAAAAAAAGAAAATAAACTTTCTGAAGAAACAATAAGTGAAATAAAAGATATAGATTTAAGTGATTTTTCAAACATAGTAAAAGATCTTGGAAAAGAGGAAACTCAATACATCAAAGCATCTGAAATTTCAAAGGACTTGAACACAGAGTATATCGGTAAAAACTTATACGTTTACAAAGAAGTTACATCAACAAATACTGTTGCTAGATTCTTATCAATGAACGGTGCTGAAAACGGTAGCGTCATCATATCTGAAAAACAGACAAAAGCAAAAGGAAGATCCGGAAAAACATGGGAATCCCCATTAGGAGGGGTATGGTTATCCATAATATTAAATCCTAATGTAGACCACACTAAACTGCCATTAATAACATTAGCAACAGGAGTGGCCGTTGCAAAAACCCTCGAAAAAATAGGAGTTGAAAATCCGGAAATCAAATGGCCTAACGATATAATTATTAACGATAAAAAAGTATGTGGAATATTAACAGAAGCAGTGACCAAATTCAATACTATTGAAAATGTCATTATTGGAGTGGGCATCGATGCAAATTTAAATTTAGGCGATTTCCCTGAAGAACTGCAAAATGGAACAACCACCCTTAAAGAAGAACTTGGAAGAGAAGGCAGTGAAAATCTTTTAATAAAAATCTTTTTGGAAGAATTCGAAAAAATTACTGAGCTCTTTAACCATGAAGGATATGAAGATATATTGAAAGAATGGAGAAAACGTTCATATACAATTGGAAAAATTGTAGAAGTTAGAGAACCATTCAACATATATTATGATGCATATGTTTTAGGAATCGGTAAAGAAGGAGCTTTAGTTGTTGAAAAAATTGATGGAACCTTAGAAAAAGTAATTTCTGGAGAATGCATCATCAAAAAGTAAATACAATCTCCATACATTCCTCTTCATTTGAAACTATATCTTGTAGTTTTTTAAATGAAGATTCTATTTTTTTATTTAAATCATTTAAATCTAATTTAAAAGCATCTGATGTTGATAAATCAAATCTAATTGTTGCAGATGCGCCGGGCATTGAAACCGGAGGAATAGTGATAATCCCATAATCCTTTAATAAAATAAAAGAGAATACAAATGCCAAATCTTTATCAGACAAATTATTTTCAATGCGGATTTCATTACTCAATCCTTCAGGAGAAATCATCACACCAGTTGGTGTCTTTTGGAAATTATCAAAGTTTTCATTCAATAAATCAAATAGTTCATCTTTTCTTTCAAAACTATTAATCAGATTATCTCCATTGAAGTTTTTAATTCCATTCAACATTGCGAGAACTGCTGGAGGTTGTGCTTCAAGACCGAATTGATTTACTTTAACTTTAATTTTATCAATTAGCTCTTTTTTACCTGCCATAAGCCCCCCTCTTGGACCCGGCATTAATTTATCAGTGCTTGTAATAGCTATATCCGCACCTAAATCACATGCTTTTGCTTGATTAAAAACAACGGTTCTGAGTCTTGCTCCAGATGCATCATCCACCATTACCGGAATATCCTTTTCATGGGCCATTTCAATTACTTTTTTAAATTCATCTTCATCAATTACTTTATGATCCATTGTAGAACCAGTAATCACAACTAATGAAGTATTTTCCGGGATTGAAAACTCATCAAAATTATCCGTTTCAGAATAATTAGCCCCCACCAATTTGCAGCTTCTTGGAATGGATGGATGTGCCGGCAATTCCGCAAGATAATGCACAACATTAGAATCTTTACTTACAAGAGTTAAAATTGTTGCAAGAATTCCTGAAGAAGTTCTGTTTAATGGAAGGATTTTATCTCCACCCATATGCTCTTTTCCAACACTTTGAAGTTCTTCTTCGAATATAGCCGGACCCACATATGTCTCTAAAAGATTAATTTCAGAAGGGGTTGCAATAAATCCTCCTGATAGTCCAGTTAAATCAAATAAAGAAGAACGTCCATCATTTTCAACTTTATTCTTAATAATTGAAAGAGCATTTTCCCTTTTTTTGACTTCCTGTAAAGAGTTATCGACTATCATCTAATCAGAGTCATCCAATTCAAGTTTATAATCATCAAAGAATTCTAAAATTGCCTTTAACTGTTTTTCATTAATATCAACAGAAGTATATTCTTCATTTTCTGGAACTTGATAATAATATTCGGCAAATAAAACTTTTCCTTCAGGGCTTGTAAAAATAGTTATACCATCAGTAAGTTTATCAGGATTTTTATTTTGAAATTCTATTTCAAAAGAAGTACCAAATTTTTCTGAAAACTTCTTTTTTTCTTCAGGATCCCTATTACATTTTCTAATCTTTGTCATTCTTGATTTCAATTTTTTTTCAGCAACTTCATTAATATCAGCCATAATATCACTTTCCTAAGTAATCTCCATAAATCATCAATTTAAAGTAAATTAAAATATACTATAAATTAAATTATATATAAGTATTCCTTATTTATCAGTCATATAAACTATTGCCTTCACTATCCATTGCAACAATAAGTGGACCAAAATTCTTGACTTTTAAATTCCACATAGCTTCAGGCATTCCCAAGTCCAACCAGTCTACACTTTCAATTTCTTCAACTGCATCAACGTATAATGCTGCACATCCCCCAGTAGCAACAACATACAGAGCATTATTCCTGATTAATGCTTCACGAACAGTATCATCCATTCCACCTTTTCCTATGACTATTTTTGGACCCATATCCAAAACATCACTTTGATAGGGATTCATTCTCATAGAAGTAGTTGGACCGATAGCTACCATCTTATATTCTCCATTTTTTTCAGAAATAATAGGTCCTGCATGGAAAAGAACAGCCCCTTCAATATCCAATGGAGCGCCTTGTTCAATAAGTCTTTTATGAGCTTGGTCACGAGCAGTTAATATATTACCGGTCAAATAAACTACATCCCCTGCTTTTAATTCATTTAAGTCATCGTCTTTTATTGGTACATTTAAATTTTTTTCCATATATTCACCTTTATATAGTAAAAATATATTTATTAATCAATACAAAACTAATTATGATTATATAAAATTTTTAGCTTTAATAAAATTAATGGTTTAAAAAATAATAATGGAGATAATTATGTCTAGCATGAGTAGCGTTGCGGGCCTATCAAAATATATTACAACCCTTCCACAAACAAAATTTTCAATTGTTGGAATGGCCTTAATAAGCATCATAACAGGTATTCTACTCTTTTTAATAGATGCGACCCATTATCCAATATTAACAGAAATATTCTATGGAGGATTATATACCCTACTGATTATCGGCATTCCTTCAATCATGAGTGGTGCTCTTAACCAACAGGCAGTCAACATACTTGACGGCATCAATGTTAAGATTAAACATTCCATGTTTTTATCTGCACTATCAATGACCATATTATGCATTATTATAATTATTGGAGGAATCGTCTCACGAATATTAAATGTTGACATTTTTTTAAACTCATTATTATTTGGTTGTGTTTTAATTTATGGTTTCAATACCCTTGTATTCTGGGCAACTGCAAAGATAAGATTTACAAAAGCCGTAGTGACCGGTTTAATCCAACCAGTGATGATTTTAGCCATGTACATATTAATTACATTCTTTGTAACAGACACCAGTTTTATGGGTCCGATTATTTTACAAATAGCTATAAAAGCAATGATTGCAGGAATAATTTTTGTTTTAGCAATTTATGCATTTATTACAGTTATTGCATCACCATTTAAGAAAAATTTGGGTATTGGAGTGTTAGATTTATTAAGTTTATTTATTGCACATATGAATGAAGGATCAAATTCACTTGAAGGATTATTTGAAAATATGAGTGAAGCAATAGATACCATAGTTACTTTTGTCAGTTTCAAGTCTGAAAATGGAATTAAAGCATTGTTTATTTCACCATCAGTCCATCCAGGCCCTCTTGGAGATTTGGGAGGATCCAATATGCCTACAATCCTTTCCAATAAATTTGATTGCTTTACAATGGTTGCACATGGCCCATCAACTCATGATTTTAATCCGATTGCGGTTTCAGAAATTGATAAAATTGAAGATGCAGTTAAAAAAGGATTAGAAGAAGTTGAATATTCACCAGATGCCAGTAGATTTGTAAGATACAATTCAGAAAAAGCGAATATTGGAGTTCAATTCTTTAATAAAGGTATGGTAATATTATCTACATTTGCACCTGAAGGCAGTGATGATATCGAATTTGGTGTTGGGCTTACCATGATGGCTCAAAGCAGAAGCAAATGCAATGTTAAGGATTCCGTAATTGTGGATTGCCATAACTCATTTACTCCCGAAAGCGGTGAAGTTCTTCCTGGAAACGCTGAAGTGTTCCATTTAATTGATGTTATTGACAAAATTGACATTAATCAAACTGTAGGCAGTATCAAAATTGGATGTTGGGAGACTACAATGGGTGAATTTGACAAACATGAAGGAATCGGAGAAAGCGGTTTGAAAACTATGATTATTGAAGTTGAAAATCAGAGAACCGCATACGTTTTATTCGATTCAAACAATATGGAAATTGGATTTAGACAAGAAATCATAGATGCCACAAGTGATTTGGAAATTGATGAAATAGAAGTAATGACTACTGACACCCATACAGTTAATACGATTTCAAGAGGATACAATCCAATCGGAATAGTAAAAAGACCTGAAATTATTGAATATGTCAGAACAAGTATTGTGGAAGCAATAAAAGATTTGGAAAAAGTTGAAGTTGGAACTGGAACTGAAAAAATAAGAAATCTCAATACATTCGGTCCAAATAATTCAACTGAATTGATTTCAACAATCAGTTCAGTTGTGGCAGTCAGTAAGATTATAGCTCCAGTTTTATTAATAACTTCTTTAGTTATAGCATTTATTTGGATATTTTTCGGCAGCTTATAAATACATTGAAAATAATGTATATGCAATTACCCATGTAAAGAAAAACGGTGCGATTCCGTCCCATAACCATTGGGAAAATCCGGAGATTTCCTCTCCAGCAAGTTTTTGACTGAATTGGCCAACGAAATATAAAATGATTACTGCGATAAGTCCTGCAAAAATATCATTTTTAAATCCGAACCAACCAAGGGTCAATGCAGTGGAAATTAAAGCTGTAACCAAACCTGCAATAATATGAATAGTTGTGACTTTAACAGTTGTATCCATGATATCCTCCATAATTAAATATATTAATATAATTTTAGTGATTATAATATATTAAAGTATTGAAATATAAAGGTGTTCCTATGAAAACAATGTCAAATGTAGACATTTATACTATAAGTAATGAATTAAATAATTTATTAAGTGGTGCTAGAGTAGATAAATCATTCCAACCTACCAAAGATATTGTTGTAGTGAGATTCCATGTTCCCGGAACTGGCAGGATTGATTTAGTAATGCAATGTGGCTCCAGAATACACACTAGCCAATATCCACTTGAAAATCCCACCAATCCACCAACATTCCCTATGCTTTTAAGAAAAAGAATCAAAGGAGCCCACGTTGAAAGCGTTAAACAGCACAACTTTGATCGGGTAGTTGAAATTAAAGTAAAAAAAGACAAATATTATACAATAATTGTAGAACTATTCGATAAAGGGAATATCATTCTTTTGGATGATGAAAATAATATTATTTTACCTCTTAAAAGGAAACATTGGAGTACTCGGGACATAAGCTCTAAAAAGGAATATTTATTCCCCGAAGAAAGAGGAATAAATCCAATTACTGTAACCCAGGAAGAATTTAAAAGTATCTTTGAAAATACTGAAAGGGATGTAGTTAGAACTCTTGCAACAAATGGGCTTGGAAGTTTATATGCTGAAGAAGTTGTTGCTAGAGCTAATGAAATTATAGAAGTTGATAAAAATACATTGAATGGCGAATTAAGTGAAGAACAATTAGATGGATTGTTTGAAGCTTTTAAAAACTTATTTGAAAGCCTGAAAAATGAATCAATAAAGCCCCAAATAGCAAAGAATGACTCAAAAGAAGATGTTGTACCTCTTGATTTGGTAAAATACACCTCATTTGAAAAAACATATTATGATACTTTCAATGAAGCATGTGATGAATTTTATTCCAAAAAAGTAAATACTGGCATTAAAGATGTCAAGGAGGCCGCATGGAATAAGAAAGTAGGCAAATTTGAGAAAAGATTAAGTTTACAACAACAAACACTCGATAATTTTGAAAAGACAATTGAAGAGAGCACACATAAGGGAGAGGTAATTTATTCAAATTACACTACCATCGAAAACATCATAAATGTAGTCAACACCGCAAGAAGTAAAGATTACTCTTTTAAAGAAATCGGAAAAACACTTAATAAAGCTAAAAAAGATGGCATGGCTGAAGCACAAATTTACGAATCAATTGATAAATTAGGTGTCCTGACATTAGATATCGAAAATACAAAAATAAACATAGATCCTAAATTAACAATTCCGGAAAATGCCGAAAATTACTATGAAAAAGCAAAAAAAGCTAAAAGAAAAACAAAAGGTGCATTGATAGCTATTGAAAATACCAAAAAACAACTTGAAGAAATCAAAGCAAAAAAAGATATCGCCATGGAAAATATTTTAGTTCCTAAAAAGAGAGTTAAGAAAAATCTCAAATGGTTTGAAAAGTTAAGATGGTTTGTAAGCTCCGAAGGCATTCTAGTAATTGGAGGACGCGATGCAAATACGAATGAAAGTGTTGTAAAGAAATATCTTGAACCAAATGATATTTATTTACATGCAGATATACATGGTGCAACATCAACTGTGATAAAATTAAATAGTGTCAAATTAAATGACAATATCATTAAAGAATCCGGTGAGTTTGCAGCATCCTTTTCATCTGCTTGGTCGAAAGGTTTCACATCTCAAGACGTTTTTTGGGTTCATCCAGACCAAGTATCAAAAACACCTGAAGCAGGAGAATTTTTACCGAAAGGATCATTTGTTATAAGAGGTCATCGCAATTACATAAGAGGTGCAAGAGTAAAACTAGCTATTGGAATTGTAGATTATGAAGGTAAACGAATTATGGCCGGGCCAGTTGAAGCTCTTGAAGCTCATTGCAAAAATTTCGTTGTTTTAAAACCGGGATTTACAAAAAAAGAAGCAATTGCTAAAAAAATTCTAAATAAAATCAATGAAGATAACTTAATTGATCTTGATGACATAATAAGAGTGTTACCTTCTGGAAAATGTGATATCGATGAAGAATATCATCAAAGAAAAAAATATGAAAAAAGCTAATCCTGATATTCTTCAGGATTATACTCATAATATTCATCTGGATTCATAACCACTACATCTATTTTTGGATTAAATTGGCTAACAAAATTAGCAAAGATTGCAGGGTCTTGCTCTATTGGTGGAAATGTATTATAATGCATCGGTATAACTACTTTAGGATTTAACCACATTGAAGCCAATGCCGCTTCAAAAGGACCCATAGTAAATTTATCACCAATTGGGAGTAAAACAATATCTGGTTTGTAGATATCTCCAATAATAGTTTTCATATCACCAAATAAGCCAGTATCTCCAGCATGGAAAATTTTAGTACCATCTTCAAAAGTTATCAAGAAACTAGCAGCGGTTCCTCCAGGAACAGTCTCTTCAACAACATCAATATCAGAAGAATGTTTAGCTTCCAACATTGTAAATTTTATATTTCTAAAGATAAATGAACCGCCAATATTAACCCCAATGTTTCTAATGCCTTGTTTTGCTAAAAAGAGTGAAATTTCGTGGATGCAAGCAATAGGGGCATTAGTATTATTGGATATTTCTAACGAATCGCCGAAATGGTCTGAATGTCCATGAGTAAGTAAAATAATATCTGGGTTTAGCTCTTCTACCGGAACCTGACAAGACGGATTATTGCTGATAAAAGGGTCAATTAAAATTCTAACATTATCATCGCTGATGATCTCAAATGCTGAATGACCTAACCATCTAATCTCCATTAAGCTGTTCCCCCAACATTCATTACTATGCTTTCATCTAAATTAGAAGCTATATCCCATGTTTTTTCAAAATCTGCTCGGATACTTGAAATAGAACTTCTATCATCGTAAATAGCCCCATATTCAATACCATTTTGACTATCTGAAATAATCATGGCATGAGAATCATCAGTAATTAAATTAACTGTATGAACTTTAGGAACTGTTCTAATATGAACACCCTGCTTTAAAAGAGAAGATATTAAAAACATATATGACATGTCAGAAATGTCAAATTCATCGATGATGACTCTAGAATAAATTGTTGGAACATGAGATAAGAACCTATCAGACAAATCATTTAATGAAGGGATTTCCAACATTATTTCCTTATTCACATTAACAGCCAATTCATCAAAAGCATCTTGGGATGTTACTAATCCGCCATTATGAATTACGTAACTATTAAGGTCTTTTGGAATTGGAAGACTTTCAGGGTCATTAATATCAATTTTGATATCTCTAGGAGCACTAGTTTCTTGAACTACTGGAGTTGGATGTTCTACAATAATTTCTTCACTAGGAGTTTCCTGAGATAAAGCTTTTCTAATCTTATCAGATTTATCTGTTTCAACAACGAATTCAGGTACATCATTAGTGAAATAATCTTCTTTACGTTTTTTAGGAGCTCTAGTGACTTTTAATGGTTTTTCATAATTTGGAGTGAAAGTAAGTTGTTTATCAAAATTATAATCCACTTCTTCCTCTCCCCTTACAACATTTAAAACCGCTTTTGGATTATCATCATAAGAATCTTCATAATAATCTACAAAAGAAGGTTCTGAATAATCATCAAGCACTAATTCATCATAATTGGTATCATCATACTCATTGAATTCACTGCGAGCACGTAAAGTTTGATTTTGATTTTTTGATTTCCTTTCAAACCTATCGAAAGCAGGAGAATTAAAGTTGTTAGAATTAATAAAATCTTTTATTGCATTTGTAGTCTTATCAGCATTGGAATCAACAAAATAACTAACAATCATAATTATTCCAACAATGGCTATGATAAGACCGACTATTAATAAAATATCTAATAAATTATACACACTAGTCTCATATGCTATGAGAATTCCTACTACAAATAAAATAAAACCTGAAACTAACTTTAGTGTATTTCCCACGATTTCACCCTTATCAATTTTAATCACTCTATATTTAACTTATTATAATTTATCTACAACACCATTAATAAACCTAATGGAAAAAATAGGAAAAAACAATGCAAAAAAGACAAAAAGTATTACTTTTTTAATAAATAGTAATATTAATATAATAAAAAATCATAATATTAACTGGTGAAAAAAATGAAAAAAATGAAAAAATTCATCAACGAAAATTCAGGTCAAGGCGCTGCGGAATACATATTATTGTTTGGCGGCGTGATTGTTATCGCACTTCTTGCATTAACAATCTACAGATCCTACATGGAAACAAGTGACACAAGTCTAAAAGCAAAAGATGACATCATAGATGTCAGAAACACAATACTTGACAACAGAACCCATGTTTAGAAAAAAATTAGACAATAACGGACAAGGAAGTGCAGAATTAATCCTAATAATTGGAGGATTAATTGTGATAATACTTCTAGTAGGAAGTTATATTTCAAATATAACAAATAAAACACAAAGAAATCTAAATTCTTTGTTAAAAAAAGAAAGAGATTTTTTAATAAATAAAATATGAAAATAGGGGAAAATCCCTATTTTCCACTAATTAATGAGTTTAAAATTTCATTCCATGTAGCGGAATTAATATTGCTCAATTTCATAACAGTTCTGGTTAAAACTCTTATATCTTGTGGACATGCAGTTACACAAGCACCACATAAATTACAGAAGTCCAAATTAGTAAATGCTTTGCCGTCAACAATATCAACTGCATTACATGGGCAGACATCTTGACAAGCATGACAAGATTCGCCTTTACATATTTTTTCTTCTTCTTCAATTACTTCAAGAGTTCCTTCAAATGGTTTTGTTACTGTAATTGCATCAACAGGACAAGTTTCAGCACACCAGGAACAATTTACACAGGTATCTTCAAGTATGAAAACATCCCCAGTAATTTCAGGAACTTCAATCTCATCCGAATACATACAAGTAGCGCAGACTTCCTTAATTGCATCTTCAGGACAAATACGTCTACAGACCCCACAGTAAATACATTTGCTTGTGTCAACTTCAATATAATTGTTTAATTTATCAACACTAGATGTTGCAATGTTTTTAAGAGTAATTGCTTCAGCAGGACATAAATCTGCACAAAATGAACAATAAATACATTTATCTTGATCGAAACTAATTTCTCCCCTAACTAAAGTTGACCTGTCTGGAAGAGTCCTTTCAAAAATAATTGAATCTCTCGGACAAACTGAATAACATCTTCCACAGTAAATACAATCTTCATCATTAATTTCAGATTCAACTTCCCAAGTTGGGTATGAATCAGATTTTTTAATATCTTCACCATCAATAGTTAAAGATAATGAATCAAATGGACATGCCACAGAACATAATCCGCAAAATACACATGAATCTGAAACAGAAATTAAGTCCATTTCAATTAATCCTCTTGCAATTGGAACTAATGGCCCTAATCTTAAAGAAGAAGTTGGACAAGTATCCACACAAATTCCGCATCCTACGCATTTAGTATCATTGTAGACTAACTTACGGTGTTCTTCACCAACACGCTCTATAGAAAACATATGAAGACCTCATGCTTTGGATATAGCTTGATTTGGGCAATTCTGAATACAAAGATCGCAATCATCACAATTTTCAGGGACTATTTTCACATCCCCATCTTCTTCAATAATCGCGCCTTGTTCACAAAGTTTAATGCATAATCCTTGTACGGGACAATTTTCAATATGTCCACATGCATCAGAATCTATCTTTACTGCCATATAACCACCTCAAATAATTACATACAATTATTTAAAAAAAATAATTAATACGTTGTTTAAATATTTATCGAACTGAATATATAAACATGTCGATTATTTTTTTGATTAAATGATGATATTTCCATTTTGATTAATCTCTCCGCGCCTAATTCGAGTGGAGGATATGGGAGTACCATCATACGCCAACACAAAATTTACTACGACAATATCGAGAGGTTTCATCCCTTTAGAAATTCTAATATTATTAATTTCAACAGCAGTTGGTTCAGTCTCTTCACTAACAACAATAGCCTCAAAATCACCATCATAGATAGTAGTTCCGTAGGGGTCTTCCAAAGGAACAATTGTAAAATCAGATTTGTCTGAAAAGAAATATTTTAAATTTTTCATCCTCTCCTCACAGGAATCAATATCGCCTTTCAAACCTCCAAATGCATCTGAAGTTACACCTATTTCTACCCGATTTCCAATTTGAAAAGCAGTTGATAATAACTTTTTATGACCATCATGAAATTTATCAAAAGTCCCACCAACAGCCACTTTTGAATATTTTTTAGAATCCATAATATTGTCCTAATAACTTGCTAATTAAACTTTTATAAAAACTATTATAAATTATTAGCTATTTAAAAAAAGAGAAAAATAAATAAAAAAAATTTAAAAAAAAATAAAAAGTAGATAATTAGAATGGTAAAGATGCATAATAAGCTTTAAAAGTATATGAATTAGTATTCCAATTAACTACATTACCAAACGAGTTTCTAGTACTTGTTGGATCACCGACAACCCATGTATCGCCAATTAATACTTGTGTCCATACATGACCATATGTATTTCCACTAAGAGTGAAATAACATGTACCATGCACATATCTAGCTGGAAGATTTGAAGCCCTATACAACGCCACGAGTAAATGTGATTGGTCAACACAATTTCCGTTTTTAGCATTTAATGTTCCAACTGCACCATATTTAGTATCATAATAGTAACTATATGATATTTGATCTCTCACATAATTGTAGATTGCAGTAGCTTTTGCTAAATCAGAAGTTAAGCCACTAGTCAATTTAGCTGCCAATGCTTTAATTTGAGCATTATTAACTTGACAATTTTTTGAAGCAGCTAAATATGCTGCTAAATTAGTAATTGTATTTTTTGCATTTACATTACTATAAGGTATATTAATAGAATATGTCTTGATTGCCACATAATTAGGCATCGCTGAATGTTCACCATAATATGTTAAAACACGGGAAAATGCATAAACCAGTCCATTATATCCAATATTTCCAACATCGGATGATACAGAATTTGGCATGGCATTATATTTATCTCCATATTCCATAACACGCTTTGCAACAGAATAATAATCCCTTAAATCACCTAGATCACTTGCTTTACCAGGAGAAGCAGGAGCCTCAATTGGTTTTGAATATACAGAAGACTTATCTCCAGTTTTTAAATGATAAATCGCTTCTGAAGCTAAATATACATATTGTGCAGTAGTATAAGATATACCATTTATAGTTACAGTAGATGGTAAATCTCCATTGCTTTCAATATAACTTTTTAGATTTTTAGAAGCAGTGACAAGCTGACTTAATGAAATTTGTGTTACACCTACACCTACCTTTTGAGTTACTGCACTAGCAGTATAACGAGAAGCAGTACCTGCAAACTTCATTGTAATATCATATACACCTTTTTCTAAATGTCTAGCAGTAATTTGTGCAATACCATTATTATCAGTTATACCTGCAAGAGTTTTCCCTGTAACAACTAAATTAACAGTACGACCAGATACAACATCACCAGTCTCACTATCAGTTAACTTAACTTTGAAGACAGTAGAATCACTCTTAATATCCGCACTAACAATAGTCATTTTAACAGGGATCTTTTTAAATACGCTAACCTTTTGGGTTACTGTAGTAGGAGCATAATGAGAAGCAGTACCTGCAAACTTCAGAGTAACAGTGTAAGTACCTGTTTTTAAAGGTTTGGCAGTTATTTGCGCAACACCATCGTTATTGGTCTTGCCTGCAAGATTTTTCCCATCAAAAATCAAATTAACAGTACGACCGGACAAAACATTACCATTCTCAATATCAGTTAACTTAACACTAAAAATAGTTTTATCATCGTCTGAAATAGCACTTGTAACAGTCATTTTAACAGAGACAAATCCGTTTATAGCAACATTTTGAGTTACTGTAGTAGCAGCATAACGAGAAATAGTACCAGAAAACTTCAATGTAACCGGGCAGGTACCTTTTGGTAAAGGTTCTGCAGTGATTTTCGCAATACCATTTTCATCGGTTTTGCCTGCAAGATTTTTCCCATTTAAAATTAAATTAACAGTACGACCAGATAAAACATTACCATTTTCACTATCAGTTAACTTAACTTTGAAAATAGTATTAGCACTATTAGAATCCGCACTAACAACAGTCATATTAACAGGAACCAAACCATTTACAGATACTTTTTGAGTTACTGTAGTAGCAGCATAACGAGAAACAGTACCAGAAAACTTCAATGTAACAGCATAAGTACCTTTTTTCAAAGGTGTTGTAGTGATTTTCGCAATACCATTTTCATCGGTTTTGCCTGCAAGATTTTTCCCATTTAAAATAAAATTAAGTGTACGACCAGATAAAATATTGCCGTTCTCACTATCAGTTAACCTAACACTAAAAATAGTATTTGCACTATTAGAAATAGCACTAACAACTGTCATGTTAACAGGGACGAAACCTTCTACAGATACTTTTCTATTTACTGTAGTAGCAGCATAACGAGAAATAGTACCAGAAAACTTCAATGTAACGGTATAAGTGCCTTTTGATAAAGGTTTACCTATGATTTCAGCAATACCATTTTCATCGGTTTTGCCTGCAAGATTTTTCCCATCTAAAATCAAGTTGACTGTACGGCCTACTAAAAGATTGCCGTTTTCACTATCGGTTAACTTGATTTTAAATACACTATTAACATTATTAGAAATAGCGCTAACAACAGCCATATTGGCTGGAACTTTCTGTGT
>JAZUAV010000027.1:0-20012 GCA_045638165.1 Methanobrevibacter sp. | reverse complement strand
ATGCCAGTTATAAGTTTTGATATAGGAGAATTAACAAAAGAGCAAAAAGAAATTTTGGCAAAAGAATTCAGCGAATCCGCTTCAAGAGTCACAGGCCTTCCGATAGAAATGATATATGTGCTGTTCAACGAAAGGAAATTTGACAATGTTGGAGTCGGTGGTGTTCTTTTAAGCAATCAGGAATAGATGGATTTTTAAAAATCCATTCTTTTCATTTCAAATCCAATATTTCCTTATACATTTTTTTCAATTCTTTTTTTTCATATTCCGAATAATGTTCGTTGTCAACATCTGTTTCAAGAGCAAACAGTAACAGTTCATAGAATACCTTATTCAGTGACCTTCCCTTTTGGGTTAGAAAATACTGGGTATTTTTCGGGTCGTTGCCTTCATTTGTCTTGTAGATAAGGCCATTATCCTGCATTGTCTTAAGGCATCTTGACAGTGCCTTGTTGTCCAGGGAGGGTCTGTTGACTTTAAATTCATTGAAATGACTTTTTCCTAAAAACAGGTCTCTTAAAACATGCAGTGTCCACTTGTTGCTCATGAATTTGAGAGTGTCTTCTAGGGGGTTTCGCTCATATTTTTTTTCATAATATGCAAGTTTTTTCGGATTTAAAGTCATGTTTATTGTTATATATGTTTTAATATTAAGTTTTTTAGATGTCATTGATGCCACTTTATCTTTAAATACCCTATTTTTTAAATATTTGATTAGAAAATTTTAATTGGTGCGATAATATGAATGATAATGATATAGTCATGACTAAATTCCTGGCGATACTGTTTGCGATATGTTCTGGTCTTGCAATAGGTAATCTGTACTGGGCCCAGCCGTTGCTTGTCCAGATAATGGATGGCTTTGGTCTTCCAGCGGCAAATGGGGGACTTCTGGTTACTGCAACCCAAATTGGGTATGCGATGGGAATTCTCTTTATTTTGCCTTTGGGCGATTTTGTTCGAAGAAAACGTATGATAGCCCTTGTAATGGTGCTTTCCGTATTGGCTTTGGTCTCCTGTGCCATATCACCTTCATTTATCATATTGTCACTGTCACTCTTCAGCATGGGGATTGTAACAATTTCCGGTCAAATCATATTGCCACTTGCGGGAGATTTGAGCCGTGAGGATGAACGTGGCCACATCGTTGGAATTGTATCATCTGGAATAACAACAGGTATCCTCTTTTCAAGGTTTGCAAGCGGTATCATTGCGGGATTTTGGGGATGGAGATCAGTTTATGTAATAGCGGCCGCTTTGAATCTGGGCATGGTTTTGGTAATGATTTATGTATTGCCGGAAATTCCTGCAAAAAACAAGTTCAAATCATATGGGAAACTTTTGGCAAGTGTTTTTACCACCTTTAAAAATCATAGGTCCTTGCCGAACATATTGCTGCACTCAGGACTGATATTCGGTTTGATTTTCAACATATTCTGGACTTCCTTAACATTTCTTCTATCCGCAGAGCCGTTTAACTATAACACGTTCCAAATTGGGCTTGTAAGTCTGGCAGGTCTTGCAGCGGCAGTATTTGGTGTGGGAATCGGAAAATTGCAGGACAAAGGCTTGAGCATACCTGCGCTCGGAGCGTTCATTGTGGTTTGCCTTGTTAGTATGGTGTGCGGCTTTGCATTCAGTGATTCAATAGTTGCCATTGTGATTGTTGCAGCGGTACTTTCAGTTGCAGTTCAGGGAGTAAGCGTCTTGACCCAGACAAGATTGTTTAACTTATCTCAGGGTGAGCGCAGCAGACTGAATACGGTTTTTGTTGTGAATAACTTTATATTTGGGGCTATAGGAAGTGCTCTTGCATCTCTTCTATGGTCATTAGGGGGATGGTCATATGTAATGATGGCAGCTAGTGCGGTTTCTGTTGCGGCATTGATTGTCTGGCTGTTTTCAAGAAGTAAATTTAAATATGCGGATGAATCATTGGATAATTAGTTATTTTTACTGATATATCCAGAATATATATTTTTTTATTTTTCCTTTTTATTATTACTATAATTCGAGTTTTAGTGGAAAAATCGATAAGCATGCGAACTATATTTTACGTTTTATACGAATTGTTCTTGTTATTTTTGGGTTTCTTTATATAAAATAAACTTTTTATTAGAGTTTTTAGTTGCTGAAGTTTGTATGAAAATAATTAAGATTATATATAATGAAAAATACATTATACTACAATACATAATGAAAAATTAATTATATAATTAAAAGTACATTATACTACAATACATAATGCAAATTGGATTACATGAGGGTTACATATGGATGAAATTGCAAGCATTACAGATACAAATTTAACCGAAACACAATTCTACAATAGAGTAGATGAAATTAACATGTTGTCAAATTTATTGGGTAGCACTGAATTCAATTCATCACCAACTATACTGTTGACAGGAATTAGAGGAGTGGGAAAGACAGCACTCATCAAGAAAATTAAAAATAAATTCGATAAGGAATATTTGGTTGTAGATATTGATTTGTCAAGAAGCAATGCTTACCAACAAAAAAACCTGACACGAGGCAGCATAATCAAAATAATCTATGACTCAATAATAAAATCCTCAAAAGAATTTGGCTTAAGAACAGTTGGCAAACAAATTGAAAAATACTTTAAAACAAATAAATTCAAAATAGATAAGATTTTATCTTACGAACACATTCCAATACCCGTCTTTGAAAGTGAGGACAATTATGCAAAATTAGCGGATTTTGTAATGGAATTGCCTCAAAAAATTTATGAAGACAACAGTGACAAATTAAAAGGAGTATTCATTTTCATTGATGAAATCCAATTGATTAAAGATTTGGACAATGTGGACAAATTCTTATGGTATATGCGTAGCTTCATTCAAAACCAAAAGAATGTTGCATACCTATTTTGCGGTAGTATGAGTTTAAAGGACAGTTTAATCAATGATTTAAATGGAAAAGAGGGAGCATTTGGAGGAAGAATGCTGACAATTGAAATCCACCCGTTTTCAAAGCAAACCACCATAGATTATATTGAATCACTTCCAAGGAATATACAACTGGATGATGATGCATCTGAAAGATTTTACAAATGCACTCGAGGAATACCATATTACATCAACATATTTGCAAAAATTCTCCCTGAAAACATAACCTTAACAGAAAATAACATCATCGAGTTATTTAAAGATTCGATAGACTATCTTGCAGTACATTTTGTATTCATGTGGTCTAAATTAACATTTCAAGAACAAAAAATAATTATTTCTTTACTTGACAATCCTAAAAAAAGAATTGAAATAGCCAACGCATTAGAAGTTACTAGTGGATCACTTAATAGGCCATTGAATCGCCTGCTCGACTTTGACTTGATTGAATATGCAAATGACAAATATCAGATTACCGATCCAATATTTTCCCACTGGCTAAGGAATAGCTATGAAAAAAATGGGATATATCCATTCAGAAGCATTTAATCAACATTAGCTTTTAAACTACATTCAAAAAGTTTGTTAATTGAAAAATTTCATATGAGAGTTTCAGTGCTGAAAATCGATAAGGTTGCGAACTATATCATACGTTTTATACGAATTGTTCATATTCTTGCGGGAGTTCTTTATACAAATTAAAGGGTTTTTAGAGGTTAAAAATCGATAAGTATTGGAACTTTTTATGGGTGTATATGAAAATTTCTAGATTCTTGAAAAACATGATGGTCGGAAATGTCATAATATTGTTATCATAGGTTTTATTACTTAAACTGGTGAAAGTTGAGAATATGAGAATGGTTGGCCAAACAATCAATGGGTGAATAGGATTAAATATTTATACTAAAAAAAGTATAGTAATATAGTTAAAATCCAAGACATGGATTACTTTTTAAGATATTTCTTTTAGACGTGTATCCGAGTGGTCAAAGGAGTAAGATTCAGGGTCTTATGCATTAGTTGCTACGTGGGTTCGAATCCCACCACGTCTATTTCTTGTTTTTTTAACTTTTTAAGAGTGAATAGGACCTTAAAATAGTTTATTTCGCTTACATTTCATATTTGTCAAGGTATATTTCAAAAGAAAACATTAGTTTCAACAAACCATAATCCGGTTAATTTGTATTTTTGCCTATTTTTTCAGATTTTAACTTATAATTTTCACGATTATTTAATATCCTCTCTTTATGATAAGTGGTTTCATCAAATATATAGATATTAGTTTTTTTGGTTTTTCCGGCCATACGATCTTTTATGAATATTGTCTCCAACGATTTTATTTTTCCATCATTTTTTAAATCTTCATAGCTGCTTCCCGCACTAATTAATAAATTTGTCACATCCCTTGTTTTCATTGTGGCAGGACTTCCATCTTCATGTTCTTATTTGAATCCTTTAGTGAATACCCTTGCGAAATATCCCACTAATTTTGCCGGTGCATCCATCCAGAACAATGGGAATATGAAACAGTTCCTATAATATGGGCAACTTTGCACAAAATCATATGACAAATTTGCATATAATTGTTGGCAAATTTGTATTATATTTTGTGACTAATCTGCATAAAGTAAATCAAGATTTGGCATGACTTGCAGAAATTTCTAATTATCAAAAAAATAAATTCTCTATCAGAGTTTTAGTGCTAGAATTCGATAAGCATCAGAACTTTTTTATAGGTTTTATACAAATTGTTCGTATAATTTAGGTTTATTTATAGAAATAAAGAGTTTTTAGTGGTTTAAAATCAATAAGTATCGGAACTATTATTTTTTTAAGACATGAAAAAACTTTAAGGTCGGTTGCGGAAAAATTCTAAAAAGATATATTATATATTTTACAATATTAATATGATGAAGGTTACAGCCAACTCAAGAAACGACAACATAAAAAGAATAAATGAAATCTACAATGTTCTTAAGGAAAATGATTTTGGATATTTAATAGAGGAAAATACCTTTTTTAAAAAATTCCCATTTCTAAGAAATAAGGAATACCAGAAAGAAGTAGCAATTCTGGATGAAACTGTTCCAATAAGAATACGAAATGTGTTGGAACAGCTAGGGCCTGCATATATCAAATTAGGGCAGATGTTAAGCACAAGACCTGATTTGGTTGGAATAGAAATTGCAGAAGAACTTCAGCAACTGAGAGACAATACGCCAGTGACTCCTTTTGATGAAATGAAACCCCTGATTGAAGAAGAGCTTGACGGTCCAATCGACGAGATATTTTCAAGCATTGATGAAACACCAATCGGATCAGCATCAATCGGCCAGGTATACAAGGCCACATTAAAAGTAGAAAACATTGAAGTTGCAATTAAGGTTCAAAAACCGAATATTAGGGAAATTATAGAATCTGACATTAAAATAATGAAATTTTTAGCAACAAGAATTGACAAATTCATATCATCCACCAGAGTTTACAACCTCCCCGCCATGGTTAGCGAATTTGAACGCAGCATCTTTAAAGAGCTTAATTTCATGGAAGAAATGATGAACCTGCAAAGGCTTTCATTAAACTTTCGAAGTGTTAGCTACATAAAAATACCCGATGCATATGTTGACTACTGCACTGAAAATGTCATTACAATGGAATTGATAAAGGGATTGGAAGTCACAGATTTAATCAAGGGAGATTATCCTGAAATCGACAAGAAAAAAATAGCAAACTATGGCCTCAAATCTTACTTTAAACAGATGATGATTGATGGATTTTTCCATGCAGATCCGCACCCGGGCAATCTTATTGTAACCGAAGACCAAAAGCTATGCTATATCGATGCGGGAATGATGGGAATTTTGAACGAGGACTTTAAGGAGGATTTGGCAGAATTAATTCTATTGTTGCTAAGCGGCAACACAAACAACATCATCAATCAGTTAATCTACATGGATATTGTCAGCACATCACAGAATACTCTTGAATTACGGCAGGATATAGACAGTTTAATGAACTTATATTATGGTGCTGAATTAAGGAACATGGATGGGGCAATGGAAGATTTGCTCAATGCAATGATTAAAAACAACGTAGTCCTTCCAAAGGAATTTGTCATGATTGGCCGCGGAATAGCAATTATCGAAGATACAGGTAAAAAATTGGATCCTAACTTCAATGCCGCAACCGAATTGAAAAAACTATCCCGCAAAATAATCACAAACAAATACAAGCCAAAAAGACTGAGCAGAGTTGGCATAAACTATTTATTGCAATTGGAACATTTGGCAAAGGGTTTGCCGGACACCATCAGGAATACGGCAACAAAAATAGAGTATGGGGATCTTGAAATAAAATTAATACATGAAGAAATCAGCCAAATAACAAATCAGTTATCAGTATCATTAATCTTATCATCAATGATTATAGGATCCTCATTGGCAATTATAGGCGGAGCAGGTCCAAAAATTTGGGACATATCAGCAATTGGACTAATCGGTTTTGTCTTTAGTGCCGTGTTGGGTGCTTTTTTAGTAATCGAATATATGATAGAAAGAGATTAGATCCAGTGAAAAAACTAACGGCGTATCTGGAACTTAAAACAAGCAAAAATGATTGTTTATTAACTTTTGAATATTTTCAACATATGCTAAAAGTTTGGTAATTAACTATGCCAAATTGATAAGCATGCGAACTATATCATAGGTTTTATACGAATGAAAATCTTTAATTATTGTAAGTTCTAAAAAAATAGTGTGGAGAGAACAAAAACAGCACAGCTCCATCGTGAGTGTTCATACATTCCTCTCCAAATAATTTTATTAGTTATATTAATATTTTAAATTTCAAGTTATATCTAATTAGTAGATAGTTTTTTCTTTCATTTACTTGGATGACATTGACATTAACTGCAGGGTTTTGGATTTGATTTTGGACTGCGATATACATATACTCAATGTCAGTTCTTGTTCTCCTTTCAATTTCATGGGAAATGAGTCCCCCATCAAAAACACTCATTAAAACTAGTCAAAGCAACATTTCACGGAGATAAGCAGGTTCATCAGACCTGTCACGAAACTTGCGATTTGCTTGAGAACGCTCAATTTGGTCGACCACATTTTTAATAAAATAACTCGGATGATCTTCAGAAATCAAATTCATCAAGTCCATAGGCACCAATATGGTCTGATTAATATTATCATCTTTTAAACCATAAATAAAACAACCATAAAGATTTATATCTATAATAATAGATTGTAATTCATAGCATATGAAATAAAAAAAACTAAGCTAAAAAATCTAAAAATTATGGAAGTCGTGTCCCCATCATCTGTGAATAAAAAAAACATGAAAAAATTATTTATTGAACAGAATACTAAATATAATTAATGTTTATACCGAATAATATATATTATTTTAGGAGTTGAAATATTATGTCAAAAAATAGAAAAATTATTGGACTAATAATAGGTATAGCAGCTTTATTACTAATTATTTTTACATTATATGGTATGTCCAGTGATAATGAAGATACTATTAAAATCGGATATCTGCCTACAGATCACGATTCGGCATTATTTGTCGCAAATGCAACAGGAATGTTTAAAGATGCAGGCATTGATGTGGAATTACATGAATATAACAACGGCGGAGATTTGATGAGTGCAATGGCAAGCGGTGAATTAGATGTGGGCTATGTCGGAATACCTCCCGTAATATATTCCATGACTAAAGGAGTGCCTATCAAAATTGTTGCAGGAGCTCAAAATGAGGGCAGCGGTTTGGTTTGCCAAAATTCATCAATCAATTCAACCTCTGATTTAAAAGGCAAGATTGTAGCTACACCCGGTGAAGCATCAATACAAAGCGTATTATTAAAATATGATTTGAACAAAAGCGGACTAAACATTTCCAATATTGAAAGTCCCAGCATGAAGGTTTCTTCAATGAATGATGCATTACGAACAGGAAGTATCGACGGAATGTTAACATATGAACCCTATGTTACAATTTCTCAGAAACTTAATAATAAAACTCTGTTGAAAAGTTCTGGAGAGATTTTGCCGGATCATCCCTGCTGCGTTGTAGTGATGAATAAAAAATTTATATCAGGAGATTCAGATGAAGCAAAAAAAATTTTAGATATTCATAAAAAGGCAACGGATAAAATAATAAAAAATCCTGAAGAAGCAGTGAAATATCTGCCCCCACATATTGTTCCTAATGCTGAAATTGAAAAAGAAAGTTTAACACATATCAAATGGGTAAGTGATTTGAATGATACCTATAAGAGAAATGTGATTGAGTTTATGAATATTGAAAAAGATTTGGGAATAATTGAAGAGACAATACCTGAAGAAAAGTTATTTATATAAAATTAAAAGATTATCAAAAAGGTTTTTAATATGACTAAATTTAGAGAAGAATATAAGCATGATATGTTAATATTACCTGTTATTATAATAATAGTTTGGTATTTGGTTTGTGATTTTTTTCAGCTGGTTCCAGATTACATGTTTCCTGGACTAGCAGATGTTGCAACTTCATTTGTCAAGTTGACTGTTTCAGGACAACTTTTTAGAGATATCATTGATACACTCTATAAAGTATTGTTCGGTATGTTACTGGCATCAGCGGTTGGTATAACATTAGGTATAGTATTAGGGTGGTATAAAAGATTAGAAAGAATATGTAGATTAGTAGTTAGTGTTTTAAGGCCTATTCCGCCGATTGCATGGATTCCTTTTTCAATAATATGGTTCGGTATTGGAGTATGGCCGGCAATATTCATTATTTTCATGGGATGCGTATTCCCAATCCTGATTTCAACAATTGACGGAGTGCACAGAACAGACCCCGTTTTAATAGAAGCGGCAGAATCATTTGGAGCATCAAATTCACAGATGTTAACTGAAGTAGTCATACCGTCAAGTTTGCCTTTTATTGTATCCGGACTTAAAGTAGCAATAGCTATTGCTTTAATGTGTACAATTTCCGGTGAGATGATTGGATCCAGTTCAGGTATAGGATATATGATTTTAACATCTACAAATCTATTTGATACAGGTTCAACAGTAGTTGGAATGTTAGTAATTGGAGTAATCGGCATAATTTTCGATTATGTCTTTACAAAGATACAGGAAAAAATATTCTGGTAAGGTGATAAAATGACATTTGAAATAGAAAATGTATCAAAAACTTTTGAATCAAAAGATAGTGGAGAAGAAGTAATTGCATTAAAGGATATCAACCTTACTATTGAAACAGGAGAATTTGTATCATTTGTAGGTCCGTCAGGTTGCGGAAAAACAACTTTGCTGCGTATAATTGAAGGATTTGAAAATCCTACGGAAGGTACTGTTAAAGATGATGGGGAAACAGTGACAGGACCTTCCAACAAAAGAGGTTTTATATTCCAGAACTATTCTCTCTATCCATGGTTAAATATCCTTGATAATGTAATATTCGGATTAAATATCAATGGCAAATCTGAAAAAGAAAGTAAACAACGTGCAATGGAATATCTTGAGACTTTTGGGCTAAAAGACTTTGCAGAAAGATATCCTAATGAATTATCCGGAGGTATGAAACAGAGAGTTGCAATAATCCGGTCAATAATCAATGATTCTGATAGCATATTGATGGATGAATCATTTAGCGCATTAGATATACAGACAAGGCGTAAACTGCAAAAAATAATTCTTAAAATTTGTAAAGAAAACAATAAGACAATCATTTTCGTTACACATGATATTGAAGAAGCAGTATTCCTATCAGATAAAATTGTCATTCTGTCTGCAAGACCCGGAAGATTGAAGAGAATTGTTGAAGTTGAACTGGAACATCCGAGAGAAAGGGATAATCCTGAATTTACTGATTTAGTTTCAGAAATTACCCGAGAAATTGGTGAATTAGAAGATGAGTGATTTTCTTAGAAATGTCCATTGAACTGCCAAGACTCCCGAAGTCTTGGATTCATGGACATTAAAACAGATAGCATATTATCACAGGTTCAGAGATGTTTAATGATTTGTCATGGACTTTTACATTAATACAATAGATATGATGATGTTTATGCCTAAACAGCCATATTCCTATAAAAACATGTTTGTAAACAGTCCATCTACTCAATTACGTTAATTAATACTATTTTACTTTTTAAATTATATATAAATCTATTTCACCGGCATTAATCATATATGGAATGGCTCGACAAATCAAAACAAATAATTATTTCCGCTTACATTACATCCCCTCTTTTAAGAGATGAATCCACTTATTCAATCAAAAAAAAAATCATTCTTGAATATTATGTAAGCCACCATCATCTTTAAAGTCCTGGAGAATGGTAGAAAAATTCATCATGTGTTTAAAACAATTGGATAAATAAGTAGTCCCGAGCGGAGTCGAACCGCTGTCTCTGGGTCCAGGGCCCAGAAGGATTGCCACTACCCTACGGGACTATGTAATTATTTTTAGAAATCATCCTATATAAAATAAATATAATATTTTATTATTGCTTTTATCATATCAAGTTGAAAATATTTTTGGAAGGATTATTAAAAAACAGAAAAATACAATTACTTTGAATATCAGTAATGAAAAGATTAATTTCAAACTTTGAAAAAAAATAATTGATAATGGAAAAAAACAATAAACTCAACATCATTTTACTTCCAAATCAATCCAAATTCAACAACCAAATATCTAAATCCAAGCATACATCCAATAATGAAGGTATAACATCACAAACACCACCAAATCAATCCAAATTCAACAACCAAATACTTAATGAGTAAGATCTTTTGTCCAACAGTCAATCATATTACCATACCCACATCATTTTTAGCCAAGAAGAATTTTCCAACTTAAAACCCAGTAGAACTCTTCAGACCTATTAATTACTTTATACAACAGTATATAAATAGTTTTTCGAATGTAAGTGCCCACTTGCATCCATAATTAATAAAAAAGAATGGATAAAAGTTTATTTTAAAAATTAAGCTTTTATTCTAAAATTATAAGCATAATGATTTGTTTCAGTGCCAATATTTGCGCATATACATTACGGATTAATACCTTCAGACATCATATCTATCAAATCATCTGCATAGTAATCTGTTTCAAAGTCAAGATTTAATTTAAGATTATGCTAAGCGATTTTCAGAAACTTAGTTTTGAATGGCTAATGAAGGATGTTAAAGTTGATGTTAAAAAGACACGTTATGTTCCAATGTTTTCAATACACATATTCTAAAAACCAAAAAAAAAGAGGATTGAATCTCTGCAAAATTCAATCAACATATGCTGAACCTAGAATAATTCATTCTCGGTAAATACCATGTTTATACAGGTTCCATTGTCATATGTATATTCTATCTTACCGTCAATCTGTTTGGTAAGGTTTTGGATAACTATCAAACCCAGACTGGTTGGGTTGTCAAAATCAACACCGTCAGGTATTCCAACACCACTGTCACGGTATTCTACTTCAATTTCCTTGTCAAGCCGTCCAATCCTTATTTCCACTTTTCCAGGATTGCCATCAGGGAATGCATATTTTACGGTGTTGTTTATCAGTTCATTAATTATTAATCCAAGAGATTTTGCCTGTTTGGCATTTAATTTTATATCCTCCACTTTGGAGATGTACTGTATTCTTGATGAGTAAATATCAAAGAGTGATTCAACAATGGAGTCAATATATTCTTTTAGTTCTATGTCAACTAAATTTTCTGATTGATATATCTTCTCATGCATCAGACTAACTGATTTGAGATGTGTTTTAGTATCATCCATGATTTCTTCGGCAGGGACATGGTTATGCTCTTCCATCCTTATAAGGGATAATAGAATGTTTAAGCTGTTTTTTATGTTATGATGAGCTTCTTTAATTTGAACATCCTTGTCTTTGATAATCTCATTCTTTTCGAATATCTGTTTTTTCAGTGAATTGGCATATGATGCGTCATCTGTAATGTCCTGGTGTGATGAAACATAATATTCAGCATTTCCTTGAGAATCGTAGACCCGTTTAATGTGATGTCTAATATATCTAATGTTAAGTTTCAATGTCATTATGCTTGTTGTGAATTCTACTTCGGGATTTGCCGGACTAAGTGAATCTATCATTGAATTGAACAGCTCTAAATCTTCACTTAGCAGGAACTCCCTTACTTTCACCGGATTAAAGGGGTATGATCTACTTTCATCTTCAATGACATCATAGAAGTTATCGGAAACAATGAATTTATCAGGGTATATCCCGTATGATATGACTGTTTTTGAATGTTCGGCCAAACCTTCAAAAGTATATTTTAGCTGAGTCTTTGAATCTTGGCTGTTTTCTATCCTATTTTTAGCTATTTCCTGCTGTGTCAAATCCTTAATTTTCATCAGCACTGCCGGTCGGTTGTCATAGGTAATGTATGATCCTTCACCATTTATGAAAAATCTTATACTGCCATCGTTATTATAGACTACAATAGGGACCTTAGATGATACCTTTTCCCTTCGTGAAATAAGTTCCATCTCTCTTTTAACAAATTCCATGATATCTGATTGCATACCCTCAAAAGAATATTTAGAACCTAACATTTGCTCTCTTATACCATGAACATATCTGGCATAGTTTTCATTCAATTCAACAAACTTGCCGTCCTGCAATATAGCAACGCCCAATTCTTCATCATTTAATGTGTTGTCCCTATACATTTTAACTTCAGTTTTGTCTTCATGAATTGAAACGATTTCATCTCCCACCCTAAAGTAACGAAAATCAAGATATTTTAGCAGTTTTCCATCATCATTCATGTATTTGAGTATTCCAGTCTTCTTTTCACCGGTCTTATACACTTCCTGAAACATTTTCACAAAATTGTTTTCTTCATCTTTACGTCCAACTGTACGGGATATCAGTGTGCCTATTTTGAAGTTGTTGTCCCTTTCCTTAAAATATTCTAAATGATTAAAGTATTTCAGGTAGAAATCTTCACCATCATTGTATGGCAATAAAATAAATATTTCTTCCCCCAAATTATCTAGAACTTCCATTGTTTCTTCATCTATTGGAGGAACATCATTTATAACGTATTCATCCTCTATCGATTCGAGTTTATCAACCTTGATTTCGAAAAGCTTTTCATCATCATAATTAAAATACGCTATCTTCATAAAATAGAACCCCACTCATTAATTAAACAGTTACATTCATTAAAATGATTTATAGCTCATAATTAATAAATATATCTCCCCTTGATTAGTGAAAGAGACCCATCAAATATCTGAAACATTATTTTAAAAAAAATCAACACTTCTTATAATCTATCAATCAAATCAAGTTCAACAAAAATGAGTTATTCGAAGCCAAAAAAATAAGAAAAAAAGGATATTATATGATTAAAACATCCTCTGTATATGTATTAGTATTTGAATTTCCATCAGCTGTGAATTCAACTTTGATTTGATGTTGTCCAATGTAATCATCAGTAATCTGGAATATTGGAGTTGATAAATCACCGGCAGTAATTTCATTAAATACTAATTTACCATCAACATAAACTAGCAAGTGCCCATTTGTGAAATCAGAATCAAACACTTTGTTAAGAGTTCCTAATGTAAGAGCACTACCTTCACTTATTGTTTTATTATCTCTAAGTCTTTGTATAACATGTGAAGATTGTTTCTCAACAGTAGGAGACTGTGAAACAGGAGCATATGAAGTGCTTGTTACAACTTTAGGCACATCACTTACTTCAGGATTAACAGTTTCGTTAGTCGCATTAGTTGTATTGGTCGCATTATCTCCACCCATCATTTTTGTAAAGTAATCGAGAAGAGATGCAATGTCAAAGGAAGAACCATTTCCACCAAAGGTACTATTTCCAAAACTAAAGCCAGTACCATTTTTACCAAAAGTTCCTTTACCTGGTTTACTATCATCAGTGTTTGTATTATCCGAATTATCATTTTCTTTATTGTCTTGACTATCAGTACCATTACCAGTACCAGCACCATCACCACCACCATCACCAGCACCATCACCATCACCAGCGTCAGCTGAATCAACTACAGCTTTATCAGATGAACTGCTTTGTAGTGTAGCGTCACTGGAATCATCAGTGAAATTTGTTGCACTGAAAGCATTCATAGATAAAAGTAAAATTATAAACAAAGCTAAAATATATTTTATTTTATTATTTAACATATGAATTCCTCCGTTTTTTAATAATTAATAATAAATTTAATATGTATCCTCCATATAACATGAAATGTTTTTAATCTTCTAAAAGATTAGAAATGGAATATTTAACTCCTAAGATATTTATAAATTAAATATACTCCGATAACTGCACTTAATACAAATCCTATAAATCCGATTGCAGAAATGTCCCAGACTTTTGGACCTTTATCTGCCAAGATTGCAATAGATGAACCCACAAGCAATGCAGCTACAATCAAGGATATGGATAACTGATTTTTCAAATCATCCAAACCTGTATGGTTCATATTTAATTCCAATTCACCTTTTTCAACCTTATCAAGGGTGCTGTTAAGCCTGTCAGGTAAATCTTTTAATAAATGTTCTATTTCAACAATATAGTTAAATCCACCGCCGACAAGATTTCCAGGTTCGAATTTTGATTTAATCATGTCTTTAGCGAATTTTTCAAGTTCTCCTGTGAGATTGAAGTGTGGGTCTAATTTGTCTCCGGCTTCTTCAATGAGAATGATTCCCCTTCCAATCATTACGAATTCTCTTGGAAGAACAATATTATGGTTAATCATTACATTCATCAAATCGTCGAATATGCCATCCATTTGATCCATGTCAACGCCGATGTATGCGTTCAATAGGTCGTCAACGTCTTCCTTGAACTCATCGGTGTTCTGTTCAGGAGTGATAATGTTCATGTAAAGCAATTGATTGATTAAATGATGTGAATTTCCATCCAACAGAAGCAAGATTAATTGAGCGAAGTTTGAGCGGAATGTGTCGTTGACTACTCCCATCATTCCGAAGTCAATGTAACAGAGCCTGTTGTCGCGGGTTACGAATAGGTTTCCTGGGTGTGGGTCTGCATGGAAAAATCCATCGATCAATACTTGTTTTAAGTAGGATTGGCATCCATATTGTGCGATTTCTGCATTGTTGATGCCTTCAACTTCCTTGTCATATAATTCAGGCAACTCATATCCATCAATAAGTTCCATGGTTATGAGCTTGGAAGAACAATATTCCGGATAAACTTCAGGTATCTTAATATATTCCACTTCTTTGAAGTTATTTGTTATTTTATTAATGTTTTTTACTTCTTCCATGTAGTTCAATTCTTTAAAGATTGACCTTTCAAATTCTTTGGCCATTGCTGGCAGGTTATATACCCTTGAACCTGAAATGTGTTTGTCAACGGTTCCTGCCAACTTATTTAATACTACTACATCAGGCTTAATAACATCATAAATGCCCGGTTTTTGAACTTTAACAGCAACATCCATATCGTTTTCCTTTAATGTTGCCTTATAAACTTGACCGATTGATGCTGATCCGAGCGGTTCTTCATTAAATTCAGAATATACCTCTTCTAAAGGCTGTCCGAGTTCGCCTTCAATAACCTCTCTGATTTCATCAAAAGGAGTTACTGGAGTGTTGTCCCTGAGCAATTTTAAGTCATCAGCTATTTCATTACCGACCATATCCGGCCTTGTAGCTAACAATTGACCTAATTTAATGAATGCAGGACCCAATTCCTCCATTGCATATCTTAAATCTGAGATTTCAAAATCTTCATCATTTTCATTGTTTTTTAATAATTTTGCCAAGTGGTGTTTTTTTGCAACACCCATAATCTCATCAAAACGTTGCCTTGCAACTTTTTTATCTTGTTTTACCATATGCTCAACCCTAATTTTAATATCAAATTTTATATTCAACAGTTAACCATATTCTCAAGATGACTTTAATTTTGGACATTCTCCATTTTGTTCATCAAAAAAATCTTATAGTAAGCTATTGGAATTTAAAATCAATTAACATTAGTATTTTTTATTTATTATTATATATAAATATAATTGATTTTATTGAAACAGGTTCATAAAAAAAACAAATAACCATTTCTGAATATAATATTCTAAAAACTGTTCAAAATTTTAAAATTAAAAAAAAATAAGATTCAATGAGTGTTGGTCGAATAAATAATTTTTTCTAATTTTTTTGATTTAAAGATTTTAAATGCAACATCAATATGATGATTGACGTAATCTCCAGATGACTTTAGTTTTCGAATATTTTCCGTTTTGTTATCTAAAATGTATAGTCAACGATTTAATACTAACAATTAATTAAACAATACTATTTATTATATATATCATATAATATTATATGGTGTTAGATTTAATTGTAAGAAACTACCACCCCTTATAAAAACCATGGTGATACATATGAGTTTAGAAGAAACAAAAGAAAAACTTGCCGTAAAGCATGATGAAAGAAAAGTAAAATTTGAAGAAAAAAGAGCTCAAGCTAAAATTAACCGTAAAGAAAGAAAATTAAACCTAAAAGAAGCATATACTGATAAAAAAATTGAATCCCACATTGAAAAAGCAATTAAAAAAATCAATAAAGCTGAAGACGATGCAGATAATGATGTTCTTAAGTTATTAGATGATATTGATAAAGAAATTGCAGAAGACCAGGAAAAACCAATTGAATTCATCTTATTCAAAGGAAAAAATAAATTAGAGGAAATCTTATTAAATACCCAATTAAAAATGCAAAAGGCTAAAAATGAGTTAATCAAAAATCTTGAAAAAGATATGAAAAACGTAGCAGAATTAATATCCATTGAAGAAGACCTTGAAGCCGTTAAAGGCGAAATGGATGAAGTAAATGCTCTTTTAGATGAAAGAATTGAAATTGAAAAAGAAACTTTAGACATAAAAGCAAAAGAATAATATTAGTTGAAATTATATTTCAACAATTTTCTTTTTTTTATTTTATATGATATTGAGTAAGTTTATTTATACATGAAGACCTATGTTATAATAATTGAAAGTAGGTATGATATGATTATTACTGGATATTAACTTTAAAAGGCGAGTAATCAAAAATAATTTTTTAATGATGAATTTTAGGAAGCTATTATTATGTTTACATTTACAAGAAATGAAATAAGGGATTTGATTATTGCATTTATCGTGATTTCAATTGCTTTTGCAATATCAAATGTTGGGCTGAATGTTCATGGATTCATTTCAATTTTGCCGATTGTTATGGTTGGTGCCGGAATAGGCTGTTTATTGCATGAAGTCGGACAGAAATATGTGGCAATGAAATATGGTTATCAAGCTGAATTTAAGGCATGGCCTCTAGGATTGGTAATTGCGCTTGTTACAGCATTTATCGGTTGGGTATTTGCAGCACCAGGCTCAACTCAGGTATATGCAGATAATGTGAGTGATGAGATGAATGGTAAAATTTCCATTGCAGGACCGATGGCCAATATGGTGCTCGCATTAATATTTATAGCAATTGCTACTTTGGCATATCCTTTTAAACCACATTCCTTGACTTTAACATTAATATATTTAATTGGTACTGTTGGATTTTCTGTCAATAGCTTTTTGGCTACTTTTAACTTATTGCCTCTTTACAGTTTAGATGGAACAAAAGTTTTAAAATGGAACATTAAATATTGGATTATTATATTTGCGCTTGCTGTAATGATGCTCCTAACATCCATATCAATAGGTGCTGAGAATATGGTTAAACTTATTATATCCATGTAAATAATTTAATGAAACTTTTTAGGAATTAAATTGACCTTTTTTAGTAGGTATCTGTATTCTATATACATGCCTTAATTTAAAAAAAATAGTAAAAATTCATTAAAACAAATTAAACTAGAAAGAACCCAATGAAATTTTACAGAAAAAAAATAATTAATAATAGTGAAAATTATTCCACTATTATCTTTTCTTTATATGTATTGGATTTTCCTTTATTATCCGTGAATTCTACAGATATTTCATGTTCTCCAAGATATTCCTTGATGATTTCAAATATTACTAGTGTTAAATCATCAGTTGTGTTGCCTTCGAATACTAACTTGCCATCAATGTATACTTTTATATGTCCATTAATGAAAGTCATGTTAAATAATTTGTTCAAGTAATCAAGAATGAATAATTTTGATTTACAAATTATCTGATTATCAGAAGCGCGTGTAACTGTGTATGTTTCTGGAGCATCATTATAGTAGTATGTACTTTTGACTGGACTATAATTTGAAACAGGTTTATAATTTGAAATAGGCTTATAACTTGGGACATCCGGAGTTGTTTTATTTTCCGGAGAGGTCTTCTTCATGAACAAGTTTAATAATTTATTCAAATCAAATCCATTCATGAATTCTGTTAAATTAAAGTCAGTTATGTTGAACATAGCTAAAATGCTTGATATATCAAAACTAGATAAATTAAAACTTGTTATTAAACTAGATATATCAATACCACCTAAATCAAGACCTGTTAAGTTTAACTTAGATGTAATGGCACTCATATTAAAATCAGAATTACTTAAAATATCAGTAATATCGGACATGTTAATTGCAGATAAATCATAACCTGACATGTCAATACCGAAATCAGATACATTAATACCAAATGAGTCAAATAATCCTGTTAAATTAAACACACTTGAGTCTAAACTTGAATAATCAAAGTTTGCAAATAAACTACCTAAATCAATACCTGAAATATTTAAATTTGATAAACCTGTACTGGAAAGATCAACACCATTAAAGTCTAAAGAACTTTGATATTGATCAGACTTGCTACCTGTGTAAGTAGTAATATCAAATCCTGAACTCAAATAGGAGACAAGGCCGGATAAATCCATTTTAGAAACATCTAAAGCAGATACAACACCGGACAAGTCAACACTAGACAAGTCCAAACCAGTAGTAAAGTTTTCGAAATCTATATTAGTAATATTTAACATTGGGAACAATTCACCAGCAGAATCTAAACCTGCTAGTCAAGGTTACCCATACGGATGATTGAATTGAAACTAGTTGAATTTAAAATAGGTTCAAGTGATACATCCACATCAGTCATGTCAATTACAGTGGAATCTTCGTTTGAATAATGGAAATATGACATGAGTATAGATAAATCAAGATTTGATAATTTTAAATCCGGTAATAAGATATTTAAATTTATTTCATTATTATCATTCACGAGATTTAATGTAGGTAAAATAATTGATGTAACTAAAGCTTGGCCATCCAATCCTAATGCCATGTCTAGGTCAAGATCTGAAAAGGCAAAACTTGTGTTATTAAAATTAGTATACATAAAATTACCAATATCAACAGCTAAGAGTACACCGTTAGTTTCAGGGAAGGATTTAAAAAACAAATAAAGATCAGTTAAGTCTACGTAATTCATTCCAGTTATTAATTTTAAACTATCCATAACTGCGGAAAACTCAAGACTTGATGGATTTGAACTAGGTAAAATAGATAAATCAAGGTTTTTGAATGTGAAAAAGGTTTGTTTATCAAAGTCTATATAATTAACTTCAGGTATACTCATTTTCAAATCAAGATTTGATGAATCTGAAGCAGGTACTATTGACATAGTAAAATCAGACATATTTAAACCATCTTGACTAAAACCTTCAATATACAGATTAGTTCTATTACCTGTAAAGTTTATGTCTTTAATAACTAAATCCTCATAATTTATCCCAGAAAGACTAGGTTCAGAACTTAATAATTCACTATTAACTGAAGAAGATAAACTTACATCATCTACAGGACTAGATAACAATGCATTATCCGTTGTTTGGGAAGATAAAATTACATCATCTACAGGACTAGATAACAATGCATTATCCATTGTTTGATTTTCAGTAGCATATGCACAAGATAATGTTAAGAAAAACATTAACAATATTGTAAATACATATGTTTTAGATTTCATTTTAATCCTTTATAGTTTTTATATTTATATTATGTCCTAAAAACGATAGAATAACTATCAGTTAGTAAATAAACTGAATTATTTACAGATAAGACTTTATTTTTATTAGTATTT
>JAZUAV010000026.1:0-2099 GCA_045638165.1 Methanobrevibacter sp. | reverse complement strand
TGCACCCATTTCGATTGTGGAGTGGGTCATAGAGATGTTTTCTTTTCCGGTTGCTTCTGCAACTTCACAAGCTCTTGAGAAGTTGGTAATTCCACTTGCAGCATGTGTTCTGTAACATCCTGCACCTAAAATTGCTACTTTCATTTTTTTTGTCTCCTTAAAATATATATATTTTTCTTGAACTTTTTTAATAGTGAATTTCCTTTTAAAAAAGTTTTACCGCATGGTTTAAAGTATTAAATTGCTTTATTATTACTTAATTATGGTAGTTTATTCCATGCAGTAATATATTTTATTTAAAAAGTAGTAATATTTAAATCTTTATATCGTCCTTTTTTTAGTATTATTTTTTCTATTATATTTCCTTTTTTAGTAATACTAGTATTACTTATTTTATATTGTAATTAAATTATAGTAATACTATTAATCTGCAATCTGATTTATTTAATTTATATTTAGGTTTGCCTAAATCGAAAGTTATTTATTTAAGATTTCACTGAAAATTATATTAATTAATAGAAATTTGGAGAATTTTCATGTATGATTTAATAAAAAGTGCTGTTTATGATGATGATGCCGCAATTGAAATTTCAAAAATGGATAAGGATATAACTTCAGTTGTAGATGCAATATCCGAACTTTCCCTTGAAGAAACAATGAAATTAGGAATGCAATTTAAAAGATTTCCTTTAGGATGTGACTTGACAGAAGTGGTTGCAGGAACATGTGCATCCGATTTAGAACTGATGGATTTATTGGGTAACTGCCGTTTATCTGATATGATCGGAGCTCCAATTCATATATGCGCTTATGCTTTTTCAGATATAGGTGAAAAATTTGGAATGACCGGACTTGAAGTAATGCAAAAGGTTCATGAGGTTGTTGATGTCCCTTTGGATTTGGATCACTTCGGTGAAAATGGAGCGATGAGACTTCCAAAAAACATTAGTGGGTGTGGGGGTGAATGTTATAATAAGGGTCCTGCATTTACTGAATGTCCTCGTGGAAGAATCCATGAACGTTTAATCGATAAAGAATTGGAACAAAAGGATGACAAGGAGGAATGGGTTAAATTATCTTCATCTGTTGCAGTAAATGTTACCTGTGAGCAAACTGGTGATGGCCATGCGGCACCGTTAAGGGAAGCTGAAGATATCGCCAAATTAGCTAAAAAATATGGCAGGGGATTGGAATCCATCATGTTTGTTGGTGATGGTTATGATGAAGTAATCACTGGTTTTGAAAAATCAATTGAAATCGGTGCTGATGTCATTGTTGTTGAAGGAGGTCCTTTTAATAGGTGTGAAAACACAACTGAAAGCTTTGCAAAAACAATTGCTGCTGCAAGAATATTGTCTCCAGGAAAAGTGGTGGCCACTAATGGAGCATATGAACATGAGGTAAGGGCAGGGTTAAGATCCGGTTTAAACATGGTCATAACAGGTTTTCCAAAAAATCATCATGGATATATGTGTGGTTATGAACCGGGAACTGCCAGAAGAGGAAAATTCGGACTTCCAAGAATAATTCAAATAATCAATGAGGAATTCCCAAACAGGGATCTTCCGGTTCAGAAACATGATTTATTGGCGTTAGCAACTGCTGTTAAAATCGCCGGTCCAGATTATGTATATCCAAGAAAGATTGGTTCATATCATGTTGGTGATGCTCACTGGGCGACTTTAGTCAATTCCAGAATGTATCAAAATATTGAACTAAAACATAGTTTGGATGAGATTGTTTCCTTGGCTGATGGAAAAACAATTGCATTGCATGGTGGAAGGTTCATATCATGGGTAATAGCTAATGAACTGGATAGGCATGTGGATGAAATTATAATTTCCGATGTTGATGAATGGGTATTGAAAAACACTGTTGGCAATTTGCAAGAGGTATTGGATGCAACCATTATCGCTGAAAGTGATGATAAAGTTGCAGCAAAAAATGCTGACTTTTCAATCGCGTCTTCAACAATGATTCCAGTTAAAGAAAATATTCTCAAAAAGGTTCCAAATGCTTTAACAATAGTATAATTGTCAAATGAATAATTTGTACTATTAAACATTTTTTCATTTTTTTTTAATGCATTTACTCCTATT
>JAZUAV010000025.1:0-27214 GCA_045638165.1 Methanobrevibacter sp. | reverse complement strand
TAATGGTCCTGATAAGGCTACTGGTGTTAAGGTTACTGATGTTTTGCCGGATGGGCTTATTTATGTCAGGTCTGTCCTGGATAGGGGAACCTATTCTAATGGTGTTATTAATGTTGGTAGTGTTGCTGTTGGTGAGAGATTGGCATTTATGATTGTTTGTAAGGTTAATAAAACTGGAACACTTGTTAATGTTGCATCTATTAAAGGTAATGAGTATGATTATGATTTATCCAATAACAAGGATAATGCATCTGTCTATATAAATCGGGCTAGTGATTTAGAGGTTGTTAAGAGTGTTAATGTTTCTAATCCTAATTATCATGATTGTGTGACTTGGAGTATTGTTGTTCGTAATAATGGTCCTAATGTTGCTCATGATGTTGTCGTCAGTGATGTGCTTCCTAAATCTTTGGTTTGGAAGAGTGACACAGGCAATGGCAATTATAATCATGTCACAGGCAAATGGACTGTTGGTAGGCTGGATATTAATGAATCCGTTCAATTAGATATTGTTACATATGTTAATGGTACTGACAATATTCAGAATAATGCTTCTGTAAAAGGCAGTGAAGTTGACTATAATTCATCTAATAACAACGATTCTGAAATAATAAAGGTCAAATCTTGTGATTTGGCTATTGTTAAGTCTATTGATGTTTCTATTGCTAATTATACTGATGTGATTACTTGGAATCTGGTCATTACCAATAATGGTCCTGATAAGGCTACTGGTGTTAAGGTTACTGATGTTTTGCCGGATGGGCTTATTTATGTCAGGTCTGTCTTGGATAAGGGGTCTTACTCTAATGGTGTTATTAATGTTGGTAGTGTTGCTGTTGGTGAGAGGTTGACCTTTATGATTGTTTGTAAGGTTAATAAAACCGGAACACTTGTTAATGTCGCCTCAGTTAAAGGCAAGCAATACGACTATGATATGTCTAATAATAGGGATAATGCCTCTGTCTTCATAAATCGAGCTAGTGATTTGGAAGTTGTTAAGAGTGTTAATGTTTCTAATCCTAATTATTATGATTGTGTGACTTGGAGCATTACCGTTCGTAATAATGGTCCTAATGTTGCTCATGATGTTGTCGTCACTGATGCGCTTCCAAAATCATTAATTTGGATTAGTGATGATGGTAATGGTAAATATAATCATGTTTCTGGCAAATGGAGTATTGGTAGATTAGATATTGGTGAATCTGTTCAATTGAATATTGTTACATATGTTAATGCAACTGGCAATATTCAGAATAATGCTTCTGTAAAAGGCAGTGAAGTTGATTATAACCCATCAAATAACAACGATAGTGCATTTATTGATGTTGCAAAAACAGCAGATGTTGGTATTATTAAGATAGTTAATAATTCAAATCCAAATTATCAGGATACTATTAAATGGACTTTAATAGTTAAAAATAATGGACCTGACAAAGCAACATCTGTCACTGTTGAGGATATTTTACCAAACGGTTTAATCTTAAAAGGGGTAAATGCAAGTAAAGGCATTTATGACGATGGAATTTGGGCAGTATGCTGTTTAGAAAAAGGCGAAGAACAATTCTTAGAGATTACTTGTATGGTCAATAAAACTGGTAAGATTACTAATGTTGCTTCAATCACTGCTGAAGAAGTTGATTTGAACTTGTCTAACAATAAAGATGATGAATCAATTGAAGTTCCATTAACTGTTGATTTGGAAGTTGTTAAAGAAGTATCAAATGATAATCTTTTCTTTGGTGAGACTATTACTTGGTTGATTTCAGTAAGAAATAATGGGCCTGATGAGGCAACAAATGTTGTTTTATACGATTTATTGGATGATGGATTATTATATTCAAATTATTCAAGCACTGTCGGAACATTTGATGGCAATAAATGGAATGTGGGTCGTTTAAACAATAAACAGATTGAATATTTAAACATTACTTGCATTGCTAATAAATTGGGCAGCATTATCAATAATGCATTTGCTAACTCCTCAGAAGTTGATAAAAATAAATCTAATAACAATGGAAGCGAAATGATCACTGTTTATCCATTAACTGATTTGTCAGTAATTAAAATAGTAAACAATTCTAATCCAAATTACTTGGATTTTATTAAGTGGTTTATTATTGTTACAAATAATGGGCCAAACAGTGCAACTGGCGTTGTTGTTAGGGATATGATGCCAGAGGGATTAGAATTAGTTGAATCTAGTGAATATATTGATGCTGATGGAAATTGGTATGTAGGTGATTTGGATGCTTATGACTCAAGAGAATTGGATATGATTTGTCGTGTAATTTCAACCGGAACATTTAGAAATGTCGTTGTTGTATCTGGTGATGAAACTGATCCGTATCCAGACAATAACGAAGATGATGAATCAATCAATGTTGCACCGGCATGTGATTTATCAATTACAAAAACAGTTTCTAAATATTATTACAAAGTTGGCGATAATATAGATTATTCTATTAAAATTACCAATAACGGGCCTGATGAAGCTAGAAATATTAAAGTAAATGAAATTCTAGATTCTTCATTGACTTTAAAATCATTTAAAGCTACAAAAGGAAGTTTTGATGAAGAAAGCCAAATCTGGGAAATTGATGCATTGGATGATGGGGAATATGCTGAATTGTATATCAAAGCAATGGCTGCAGGTGCTGGAATCGTTAGGAATATGGTATCTGCAACAAGTGATACATTTGATTATAATTTGGAAAATAATAATGCATCAGTTGATGTCAATGTGTCTGAACATGACGAAATTTCTAAAAAACCTAAAAATAATATCAGTTCAAATGGAAATGTTGATTACAGCAGTTATTTACCTGAAATGCGCGTTACAGGTAATCCGTTAGTGGTATTGCTTATTTCTATCATGTTTTCAATGGTATTTTTAGGTGGCAATTTCTCAAAGAAAAGATAATTTTAGGTAGCATTTATGCTACTTTTTTTATTTTTTTTCAAACGATTTTTCAAAATTTTGCAAGTATTAAAATTATTAATTTTCCGTATGATTATTTTATAAGTTGGATTAAAAACTAGTCAAATAATGCTTCAATTCTCTAATTTAATCAATACATTTATATATAACTTCAAATAAATGTTCATTTAGATATTGATGTGTCGTTAATTTTTTGTAAAAAATTACAGATATAGTCAATATTCTTAAATAATCGAATGAGATGTTATTATGCCTGAAAATGAATTTAATGAAGAAGAATTTGTAGATGAAGATGAAGAAAAATTACCTTTCGCTAAGGCTGAAGTTGTTCGTTTAATGAAAGAAAATTTAGACGATGACAAAATGATTAGGGAAAGAGTAAAAGTAGAAATGAATAAATTTTTAGGCGATGTTTTAAAAAATGTATGTAAACAATTAAATGATTATCCTTACACTACAATTGAATACGAAATGCTTAAGGAATCTACTTACCCATACACTAACATCGAAAGGATTAATCAAGAAAAAGAAAGAATTTTATTACATTTAGAAGCTATTAAAGCAGATTGTAATGCATTAGCTATGGATGTTCAAAAAACTTTAAAATTAAAAGATGTTGTTGAAGAAGATACTTTCACAGATTTTTCAGCAAATCTTGATGAAGAAGAGGAAGAATAAACTTTCTGTTCTAGAGAGGAAGGAAAAAAATAACTTCCTTTTTATTTTATTTTGAGTCATCTTCTTTTTTTAATAATTGTTTAAACTTTTTTCAATGACCCTAACATTAAGTTTCTAACTGAAACGAATATTATTCAAATTATATGGGAAACATTAATAATAATTAATTATATAAAGATTATTTGGTGAAGACTTGTGGACATATTTGTTAGCTCATTGTTTCATTTAGTTACTATAATTATTATTTTTCTAGTTTTGACCATTTTAGGCAAGGCCATATATAATAAACTAAAAAATAAGTATATTAACTCCATAAATATGAATGAACTATTGCCTGAAGAAGAAGTCCATTCTTTAGTACAGGTTTTTTATTTAATTCTGATGGCATTATGTGTTGTAAATATTTTCTATTTCTTTATGGGTGCTGAAAGAGACGTATTCTATCTTCTGATATTTGATATTGCACTTTCACTATATTTTGCAATCACGTTAGATATGAGTTCTAGAAACAATAAGATTATATGGTTGCTTTTAATTCCATATGGATCTTTCGGTTATTCATTATTTGGTATGACTCCTGTGATTTTAATAGACTTTGTTCACATTTTGGTCTTTATATACCTTGCAAAACTAAATCTTGATAAATTTATAAAGTATACTGATTCAAACGGTTTGGGAATGACCATAGTATTATTATTTTTAATAATTTTTGCAGGTTTTTTTATAGCCCAATATTCCGAAGGTGCAAATGCTCTAGATTCACTTGTAATTGTTTCCAATCAATTCACTGGTAATGGATATGCTGTTTTTGGTGATACGATTTCCGGTAAACTCAATAGTTTATTGCTGGTCTGGGGAGGATACGTCATTTCCGGAGCAAGTGCTGCAACATTGACGGCGGCGCTTTTAATCAAACATTTCAAAAAAGAATTTGCAGAATTAAGAAAAGCAATTGATGAAGGGGAGTGGGAATAATGGAAACTGAATTTGCATTGATTCTTATTTTTCAATTATTGGTCGAAATTGTAATTTTCGTTGTTTTAGTGCATATTTGCAAATATGTTGTCCATAAGATTAGATCAATGTCACGTTTTAAAGATTCAAAGTTTTTAAATCCTCAAGAATATTTTCCTTCTGAAAAAGTATTGTCTCTAGAACAGGTTTTTTATTTGATAATGATATTGATCTTTATTCTGATTTGCTTATACCTTGTGTTTGATTGGGTTTCGTATTTTATATTTGGTTTGGATATTGTTGTTTCGGCATATCTTGCTCATGGTATTGGTAAAGATTCCATTAAAGAGAAAGTTATATTATTCCTATTAATTCCATTTGGTTCCCTAACTGGAATATTGTTTGGAAATAGCATTATTGTTTTATTGGACCTGTTCCATATTGTTGGATATTTGTATTTTATTAAAGTTTACTATCGTAAATTTGTGGATTTTACTGAAAATAACGGGTTGGGAATAACCATAATGTTGTTATATTCAATAATACTGTTTAGTTTTTTATTTACCATTATTGTTGAGGGTGTTTCTCCTATGGATTCATTGACCATGGTTTCCAATGCATTTACAAGTAATAGTTTTGATGCTTCAGGAAAAATAATGATTGGAAAAATTAATTCATTAGTCTTGGCTTGGGGTGGTTTTATCTTATCTGGTGTTGGTACGGCCACTTTAGCTGTTTCAATGGTAAATAGATATGTTAACCATGAATTTGCTGAAATCAAAGATTTAATCAGAAAGAAAAAAGAAGAATAATTCTTTTATAATACATTTAATCATTTCATTAATTCTTGGTGTTAAAATATTTTGAATTCATATCAAGAATTAATCAGAAGTTTTTAAATAACTTCTTTTTTTTTATCTTGATATGCTAGAATACTCCAATTTCTTCAATAAGGACCCTTCAATCAAGATTGCTGAAACCTGTTTTTAAGTTACTCAATTCCTCTTCGGGAATTTCTAGAACTTCTGCCTTTTCACTAACAATATTACTTTGTCCAAATGGGTCCAGAATAATTAATGTAGCAGTTCCATTTCCTTTTTTTAACTCTTGAATTTGTGCTAATGTTTTTTTAGCATTAATTTGGGATGTTTCATCTTCAAATAAATTCAATGCTTTTATAACTGCATCTTCAAAACGTGTTAACATTCCTTCTACATTAGTCACGTATCCTTCAGATTTTGGTCCTGGCTCTACCTTAACACCTACTTCAGGAATTGTAACTGTTGCGGACTGGGATCTCACGACCCTTATGGACAGATTGTTTTTATTTATTTCTAAAACATATTTTGCGGGATCATTTTGTTCAAGTGCAATTACATCACTATGCCTAAATCCGCAGGATGGGCATAATAGTGTTGTTTCTAATACGTTACCAAAATGAGGTATCTCAATTTCTTTCATTATTGATTTGGCTACACCTTCAATCCCACATGCAGGACATTTAATAATCATTTCATTAATTTCTTCTTCATTCATTTAAAACATAACCTTTATTTTTTAATTCATTTATAATTTTATCTAACTTTTCCTGGTTTGAAGCACAAATGGATGTGTTCCTGTAATCTGATAAGTCATATAATTTAGTTAAGTATTCCTTTTTGTCTTCATTTTCATTAAGATTGTTTATAAATTTCTCAGCGGAATACACATCACTAACGCTGATATTTCTAATCAATGGCTCTTTAAAACCTGGGATATTATATGTTACTTTTTCAAGAGACCCGTTATTTTCCTTGATGATGATGTTTATGACATCTTCAAGTTCATCAACAGAATTGGTTAGTTTAATTGTTGTGCAAGCCTTATTAATAATTGTTAAAATGCCATCTAGAGTTTTTTCAATAGTTTCAGCTTTTATTATTTCAACATCATTTTTCTTTGCCTGTTTTAATAGGTGGTCGTGGATAATTCTATTTTCCTTAAAGAAATCTAGCTGTTTTCCACCTCTTTGAATTTGAATGGCTCTTTTAACAAATCTTTCTTTGTGGGACTCTTCATCAGAGCTCAATATGAAGAAATATATGTTAGCATATTCCTTGAATTGCTCGATATCAATTAATCCTGGAACTAAATGAACTCCTTCTATGACAATATCGTCATAATCGGTAATTGCTCTTTGAATTATTTTTTCTAAAGCGGGAATTACATAGGATGCATGTTCATCAAACCCTGCTGAAACTAAATCATTATAATCTTCATAACGGTTCTTATTTCTTAAGTGTTTATAAGCATCATAAGAGGAGCTGTGAAGTGCTGGTGCATATTCCTTACCAATAATGCCACGAACAACAGCCCTTATAAAATCACTTTCGATTAAATGCTTTATATTGAGTTTTTTGGCCAGTTCTGCCGCTATTGTTGATTTTCCAATTCCTGATGCACTTCCAATCAAAATAACATAGGGTTTTCTCATGCAAAATTCTCCTTTCAATTTTTTTTAATTAATATTATATTTATTAATTATTACTCTTTAAACATTTACATTTATTAATATGAAAAATTATATTTAATAATATAATATTATTTTTATGATTTTTTCAAAAATAGTAGGATAATAAATTACAGGGATAATTATAAATTATAAGTTATAGGGGTGAAATTGTTGCATTCAGTAAAATCAGTTAAAGAAATTCAAGATTTAAATCCATTCATTGTAGTTGGTTGTGGCGGTGGAGGAGAAAAATTCTCTAATTTAGAAGGTGTTGAAGCCGTAGGATTCATTGATGATAATGTTAACAAGCAAGGAAAAGAGTTCTGTGGTCATACAGTTGAAGGTAGCTTGGATGATTGTTTAAAAAGTGCACCTGAAGCAAAATCTCTTGTTATAATGTTGCCGATTGGTGCGGAAGGAACTGCTCTAAAATATGCAGTTCAGGCTATAGACGCAGGATTAAATGTTATTACTTCATTTAGATCATTATCAATTAGTGAAAATCCATCTTTAAAGAAATTTGCAGATGCAAAAGATGTTGTAATTAAGGAAATCGGTCCAAGATTGGATGTTGTAGAAATGATTGCCGGCACAGCTCCTCAAAAATCATGTGAAGTCTTACCAAAAATATCTTATGTTCCTAAAGCTCCGGTAATATTTGTTGGAGGAACTTCTCAAGAATGTGGTAAAAGAACTACAACAAAAAAATTAGGTTTGGCTTCAATGGAAAGAGGATTGACCTCTGCAATTATATCAACAGATGAAATGGGACTTGAAGAACCAACTGATTTTAATTTTAGAGCTGGAAGTTTATCTGCAATGGATGTTCCGGCAGCAGTATTATCCTCTATTAAATATGTAGAAGACAACAAAAACCCCGATATTATTTTTATTGAAGGTCAATCAAGCCTAACTGAAGATGGAAATCCTCATCCAAGAGGTTTGTCTGCAGCTATTTTAATTGGTTGCGCTCCTGATGCAGTTATTGTTGGACACAGACCAAATCATCCTTATAGAGAACCAAGAGGCATTGCTGATGAAATTAAAGCTATTGAAGCAGTAGAACCTACAAAAGTTGTTGGTTTGTCAATCAATCTTAAAAATGCAGATGCGGACATGACAGTTGAATCTTTTGAGTCAGAGTTTGGATTGCCTGCAGAAGATGTTTATAATAATGGGGCAGCTAAATTATTAGATGCCATACTTGAATATTTAGAGGAGTAATTTAAATGGGCTTTACAGATACATTAAAAAGAAGTTTAGGTTTTGAAGAAACACAATCCAACAATAAAAGCAGTAATGAAAATAGTGTTACAAGTATTTTCCACGGCATTAGCGATGAGTTTAAAAGAGAAATCAATAATTTAAGGAATGGTTCATCTCAACAAAACCATCAATATGAAAGACCTCAACAAAACGTTAATCCGAATCCTCAAACCGCTTCTGATTTTGGTCCTGAACCAATACCAAGACCTACACCCATTTATGAGGAATATGATGATTTTGTGATTACTCCTGAACAATCATTTTATGAAATTGTTTTAATTAGACCAAAATCTCTTGATGATGTTAACTATGTTGTTGACCAAATTATTGAAGAGAAAAATCCAGTAATTTTAGATTTAGCTTTCTTAGAAAGAGAAAGTCCTGCAAACTTCAGATTGGCTGGAGAAAAAATAAAACAATTAAGAGAAAGATATGATGCTCAGGCATTGTTGCTTTCAAGATCTGAAGAAAGGAATTTAATTATTATCTCTCCTAAAAAAGTTAGATTGATTAATAAAAATTAAGTAGATTCAATTCTACTTAAGAATTTTAGATATTTTAGAATTACATATGCTACTGCAGCGGTAGCTATTAGTGTTTGAATGGTTAAAACGCCATTTAATATGATATTCGAACCTATTTTTGAAATTACTCCTTTTGTTGCAAGCCCGCTGATTACAAATGGAAATGTGAATGCAGAAAAGCTTGGATAAAAATCAAGATTTCTATATTCAATGAATTTAGCTAATGCAAAAATGTAAAAGATACATGCAACTGTATACATTGCCTCTAAAAATCCTATTGATATTGTATCATATGAATTGACATATCCTACAATTAATATACTAAAAAGTGCTGTGTAAATGCATATTAGAGGTTTATTTGCATCTGGAATGTCGCTGTATTTCAGATATCTATATGCTACGAGGGGCAGTGTTATAATCATTGATATGAATCCCACTAAAAAGAAAATAAATCCAATTTCATCAAGACCATGTGCATGTGCAGTTATAGCTCCCATTGTAATTCCGACGTATACTATCCAGTAGCTAGGATAGACTGTTGAAATATCAAAGTTACGTATAATAAAATGATAGGTAAAGTAAACTATTAGTAATATATGAAGACCCGCACCCAATATCCAAACACCATATGCAACACTTGGCATAAATGATGCAAGATATGTAGATAAAATCATCAAACTCATGGAAAAAGTACCTGAATTACTTACAATAATGGGATTTTTAAAGTCTTTCTTGATACTGTTCGGGTATAGAACTAGTTTAGAGAGAATCAAAACAAGAAAAATAAATGCTATTAATCCGCATATCAATTTTAAATAAGGATGGGTGTCATTTAAAAGATTTCCAAGTGAAAACAATGCAAGAATTAATCCGCAAATCGGAATAGGTATTTTTTCAATCATTAATAGTAATGTTTCTTTTAAAAAATAAAAAGCTATGGATTTAACCTCCATAGCCGTAAGTTATTACATATCCATTTTCATCAACAAGTCTAAAGTAACCGTCATCATAGTGAATTTTTATATTCCCATCACTCATTTTTTCACGATAAGTCTCGTGTTCAGCAGGATTCCAGCCGTTAATGATTTCACTTTCATGATTTGGTGTATAACCTTTGTAATTTGGGTCATTTTTAGGCCTATTGGCTTCAATAGAATCTTGTGTAGTGCTAGTAGATTGTTCCGCTTGTACAACACTTTTTTCAATGGTAATTTCCTTTGAGGAGGCTGTTTCTTTATATTTGTCATCTCCATCAAAAGTGCAAGTCAGGTTATATGTGCCGATATGGTCTTCACTTAAATTTAATGTGGCTATTCCATTAGTGTTGGTTTTAACAGTGTATTCCTGAGTATCGTTGGAATTGCTTAATGAAATCTTGATGTTTTTATCCGCAATAGGGTTATTATTTAGATCACTTAACTTGATTGTTATATTTTCGTTATCTTTTAGTAATTCAGAGCTTGTAATTTCTATATTGCACTCTTCCTTTTGCATATTTGGAATGATTGTTAATCCAATTAAAACAAGCAGAATGGCAATGATTGCAACCAATCCTATAATTATTGTTTTATTTGTTTCCATAATATTCTTTAGTATTCAGTTGTATTTAAAATGTGTTTAATTTAAAGAACTTTTCAGCATTTTCATGAGATACTTTGTTAATTTCACTTTCGCTGTATCCGAGTCTTTGAAGTTCACGGACTGTTTTAGCAACTGAAAGAGGATCTGACGGCTTGTTGCTGATGTCACTATTTAATAAGAATCTGTCAAAACCATACTCATCTAAAATAGCTATCGCATCCTCCTTTTCCATTTTTTGAGGCTGCACTGTTAAACCAAGCATATAATCGGAGTTAATCACATCTCCAATAACATCTGGATTGATATGGTCAATTACGGCATTTGATTCATCCAAATGTTCAGGAACGATATTCATGATTTCCTTTAGCACTTCCATTTTGTTTTTTCTTGGTGTGTGGATAATCACTTTTGAGTTGGTTTCATCGGCAATGTCTAACTGCCTTTTAAATATGTCAATTTCACTTTCAGTTAAGTCTTCAAGGCCAATTTCACCAATGGCCACTATCTGTCTATTTTCAATCCATGTGTACAAGTTCTCGAAAATGGTGTCCGGATTTATGTTGGTATTTGCCGGATGAATTCCAAGTGCTACTTTTAAATCAAGACCATATTCCATAGCACGTTTGGTATCAAACTCTAAAATTCTATTTAGATGATTTAGAAGAATCATTTCATGTTCTATTTTGTAAGGGTAAAAACTACATGTAATTGCAGTGTTGATTCCTGCAAGGTACATTTCTCTAAAATCTTCTCCGCTTCTTGAATCTGCATGCATATGTGTATCAATCATATTTATCCCATTCTGTATTTTTAGTTAATAACTGATTTGTTTATCATTGTTTAAAAAAATATCTGCAAAATTATTTTATTTTTATAGTTTTTGCAAGTGTTAACTTCTGCTTTTGTTCACTTCAAGAGATTTTATATTTTTAGTAATACTAATTATGATATAAGTAATACTAATTAGGTGGTCTACCGTGGTTGAAAACAATAATTATTTAGAAAACTATGAATCTATTTCAAAAGATGTAAAATATTTAACTAACTCCATATCAAGGTTAAAAATATTAGCTACTTTATACGAATGCCCTAAAACTATGAAGGAATTAACTGAAGAGACTGGATTAAGTTATAGTTCAGTATCAAGTACAATGCATAATTTAGAATTAAAGGACTTTGTTTACAGGGAATCCAGTAAATATCATTTGTCCAATTCTATGAGACTTGAAATTGAAAATCTATTGGAGTTAAATGAAATCATGGATGTGATTTCCAAATTCTTTAACATATTGGACAAACATTTGGTTGATATGATTCCCAATGAGTCAATTGCAGAACTATATCTTTTAGGACAGGCAAGCTTAATTGAATCCAGTGACATTGATGCATATAGGACATATAACTATATTGAAAATGCTTTGGCTGAGGCGAATTGCGTAAAATGCATTTTGCCGTTTTACTATGAAAACTTCAACAAGCAATTAAATAGACTTGTTGAAGATAAAAAAAGTATAGAAGCTATCGTTTCTCAAAATATTGTACATGTCTTTGAAGAAAATTCAAATATTGAGAATATATGCTCATTTAAGAAAGATATTAACTTCCTGTTGATTGTAACTGATAACGTGATGGTTTTAGGACTGTTTAAGGATGATGGCAATTTTGATCAAAATAGATTATTGACCTCTAAAAACAGAGATTCTATAATGTGGGCTGAAAATCTGTTTAAAAATTTTAAAATTGAAAATAAATGAGTTTCAAACTCATTTATAATATTTTTCTAAGTAGCTGGTAAGCTCATCGATAGCTATTCTTTCTTGCGCTTCTGTATCTCTGTCTCTTACAGTTACCTGATTGTCTTCAAGGCTGTCAAAGTCAACTGTTACAGCAAGAGGAATACCAATTTCATCAGCTCTAGCATATCTTTTACCAATAGTTCCTGTGGCATCGTATTCCACTCTAAATCCGGCCATTCTTAATTTTTCGGTTAACTCTTGAGCGATTTCACGAGGACCCTCTTTGTTGACAAGGGGGAATACTCCAATTTGGACTGGTGCTACTGATTTTGCAAATTTAAAGTAATCCTTTTCTTCGGTTTCGGTAAATGAATGAAGTAAAACGGAATAAAGGATACGATCAATACCAAATGAAGGTTCAATCACGTGTGGTATGATTTTTTCACCAGTGATTTCTTCTTCAACATCTTCAAAGATGAGTAAATCAGCATCAACCTCATAAACTTTATCCAATTCAACGGTAAATTTGCCTTCACTTTCAAGCGCTTCTTTAATATCTTCAGGATTGGCATCTTCAATAGCTTGTTTTACTTTAGGAGAGTCTCCTTTAAATATAGGTCCAAATTTAGATAAATTAGGTTTTACAATAGTTTTTTGGACTTTTTTAGGTTCATCATATTCTACAAATACATTTAAATCATCATTACTGTACTGTGAATGTGAAGATAAATCATAATCTCCCCTATCAGCAATTCCGATAATTTCAACCCAGCCATATTTGTCGGTGTTTACTTCAACGTCCCAACAATCGAGAGCATAGTGAGCCATTTCTCCAGCCAAATGTTGTCTGAATCTTAAAACATCTTCTGGAATTCCAATTTCAGTTAAAAATTTACGTGCTAAGTATAACTGATAGATAAGCATTTCATTAGCCACAATTCCTTTATCTAAAGCTTCACGTGCAGTAATTTCTAATGGTTCTAAATTATTTTCTTGGACTTCTTGTGAATTTAGGTGTAAAACCTCATTTTCAATCTGTGCGAATTTAGGATGAGTTTTATCTTTAGGATTCAAGAATATTTCTGCTTCTGCCTGTGTGAATTCCCTAAGTCTAATAACGCCTTGTCTTGGGGAAATCTCATTTCTATAGGCTTTTCCGAGTTGCACTACTCCGAATGGAAGTTTTCCTCTAAAGAATCTTTCCAAACGTTTGAACAAAATGAATATTCCTTGAGCAGTTTCAGGTCTCATATAACCTACTTTATCCCCTTTTGCTCCGATTTCTGTTTTAAACATTAAATTGTAATTCCAAATGTTGGATAGTTTTCCACCACACTCAGGGCATACGATGCTGTTGTCAATCACTATTTGGTCAAGTTCTTCATTTTCAAGGCTTTCTACATCTTCACCAATCACTTCTTCAATAATGTGGTCTGCTCTGAAAACTTCTCCGCATTTTTCACATTTACACATCGGGTCGGTGAAGTTATCAACGTGTCCGGACGCTTTCAGGACCTCTTTAGGCATTACAGTAGGGCCTTCGATTTCATAAAAGCCTTCACCTGAGACATATTGTTTTCTCCATTTTTGCATGATGTTATTCTTCAAACTTGCTCCAAGAGGACCATAATCAGTAAAACCAGAAACTCCTGAGTAAATCTCGAATGATGGCCATAGAAATCCTCTTTTTGCACTAATATTTGTCATTTTATCATGATTCATAAATAATTGCTCCTAATCTTCTTTTAATTCATAATCTAGTTTAACTCTGCTACTTTCAGGGCTAGTTTGCCCCATATATTTACTATTTCTATCCGGATGTCCATATGGCAGTTCTGAAGGGGTTGTCATAGTTTCAAATACGATTTGACATACTCTTTGACCTGGATAGAGTGCAACCGGCATTGCACCAATGTTTGATATTTCTAAAGTAATTTTTCCTTCAAAACCAGGGTCAATGAAACCTGCTGTAACGTGCATTGTAACACCTAAACGGCCCATGCTTGAACGACCTTCAACTCTAGCCACTAAATCATCAGGCAATTTAACATATTCTAATGTGGTGGCTAAGGCAAATTCATTGGGATGTATTATAAATGATTCGCCTTTCTTAACTGTGGTTGATTCCATGTAAGATGCAATTTCTTCTTCATCTTTAGGGTCAATGTAAGGTTTTCTAATTACTTTAAATACTTTAAATTCATCTCCTAATCTCAAATCAACAGAAGATGGTTGTATCTGTTTTTCATCTTTAAGGGGTTTTATACTTATTTTCCCTTCTTTTAAGTATTCTTTTATAGTTTTATCACTCAAAATTGCCATATTTTCACGCAAATTATTTAATAAGTATCATAATTCTTTTTCAAATAGGTTGTCTATTCTATTTACCACATTATTGATGGTCTCATCACTGTATTCTATTGTAATGGCATTAAATTTACAGTTATTTACACATAATCCGCATCCTCTGCAGGTATTCGTGTCAATAGTTATTTCACCATCTTCCTTTTCAATAGCTTTAAACATGCATGCTTCAAGACATTTTCCACATTTTCTGCAGTTGTCTACATGCATTTTTACCTGAACGCCTTCTAATTTTTCTAGTTTGTCGCTAATGTCTTCATCCAGATTGGGATAAACTTTCCACAAACAGCAACATGGACAGCAATGGCAAATGGTTAATAAGCCTATTCCAGGTTTTACGTTCATCCAAACGGTATCTATTTTATTTCTACCAATAATGTGACTTAATCCGGCTTCATCTGCCCTGTCTACTTGAGCTAATGCCTCTTCAACGGTTGCTTTTTTACCGATATGTGATGGAATCTTTTTACTTGTTGGCCCAAGGAATATGCAACCGATATCCTGAGGGTAGTCTTTACAGTTATTTGAAGACCTGCAAAGACAGGAATTCATAATTACAATGTCATCGCAACGTCTAATCACATCTTTAATAATGTCTGTTGGCAAGAATTCGGATCCTTCTGATTCGATTTTCTTGTTGATATTTATTGTATTGGGGATAACGACGATTTCATCATCTTCAAAAAGCATTTTATCGATGATTTTTTTAAATGCTTTTGATTTTCTTGTAAGCTGGGCTATCCAAAATCTCCAGTTGAAAATGTATTTCAGGACAAAAATACTAATGTCCACAAATCTGATTCGTCTCATTCTTCACCAAGTTTATTTTTCAGTCGTCTTAATATGCCTTTTAAGGTATGTGCTTCCCTACCGGTTATGAAAGCTCTATTGATAATGTTTTTAAATGATTTTAAACCGTTTTTCTTCTTGTGGTCAGGTATGTCTAAACTGTTAATCAAATCATTCATATCCTTTAATAAATATTCCTTTTCAAGTGCGGTACTTTCTTGCAGACCTTCAACACCATAATCATGCTTGTTTTTAAACAATTCATAGAATATTATTGCTGCTGCATGCGAAATATTCATTATCGGATACGTTGGATCTGTTGGAATTGAAACGCAAATATCCGAATCTTCAATTTCCTTATTTGTAAGTCCATTGCCTTCTCTTCCAAACAAAATCGCTATTTTATTTGATGCATTCAATGATTTTCCTAGTTCTTCCGGTCTAATTGGAATTCTAGTTAAATTATAGCTTCCTCCAGCCATGCCAGTTGAGGCAACCTTAAAATCTATCCTTTGGGATTGATAGAATTCATCCAATGTTTTATAGATTTTTGCATTTTCAACAATGTATTTTCCGTGTGTTGCTTGATAGTATGCCTCATTGGTTAATTTTGGAGGATTTATAAGTATTAAATTTTTTAATCCAAAGTTTGCCATTGTCCTTGCAAGAAAACCAATGTTTCCGGGAGTTTCACACTCAACAAAAACAATGTAAATGTTTTCTTTAAATTGGTTAACTTCATTTTCTTCTTGGGCTTTTTTAAGCTGTGCCCTTCCGCTTCCTCTGGATTGGGTTTTAGATTTTGATTTTTTTGTTGAAGTTGATTTTTTCTCTGCTTTTGAGTCTTTCTCGTTTTTTGGTGAAGCTAATGCAGTAGTGTCCACCACTTTCTCTTCACTTACAGCAGCATCCCCTATATTAATCAACCCCTAATCTAATTATTCATAAGCTTTTTTTAATAATTCTAAAATGTGCATGGATTTCACATTTTCACAACCTATTGCATTTAAGCCATCCTGTAAGTTAAGCTCACAAAAAGGACAGATTGTAACAACGGCATCGGCGCCGGTGTCTTTAATCATTTCGGCTTTTGATTTGGATAAATCAAGTGCAATTTCAGGCTTTCCAGATTTTATCCCTCCACCTGCACCGCAACATTGACAAGGATATTTCATTTCAATGAATTCAATGCCTGGAATCATTTCGATAATTTCTCTTGGAGCATCTTTGATGCCTTGGCCTCTTCCTAGATGGCAAGGGTCATGATAAGTCACTTTCATATTCACTTCTTTCATTTTACTTGAATCGAGTTTATCTACTAAAAACTCGCTGACATCCATTACATTTAATTTGGAACCGAATTCTGGATGATTGTTTTTTAAAGTAGATCCGCAGCCTGAACAAACAGTAACCACAGTATCATAATCCTTAAAGACTTCTTTGTTTTTGTCAACAAGCTCTTGCACTATGTCAGTTTGACCTGTTCTTAAAAGGGGGGAACCGCAGCAGACCTGGCCTTCAGGAATGTCAATGTCAATTCCATTCTTTTTTAAGACATCCACCAGCATATGACCGATTTCTGGAAATTTGTAATCTACCATACATCCGGTAAAGAACGCAATTTTGGAGCCAGTATAATTTTTGGCTTCTTTGATAAGAGAGGTTTTATCGGTTTTGATGGACCTTCCACCTTCCATAATGTTTTCTTTAAATGCGACATGTTCCGGGAGCGGACCTGAACCGTTTGCAACTGCGATGGCTCTCATTTTTTCTATCGCATCTCCAAATGTGTTGATGTTTTTAGGACATACAGCCAAACATTTGCCGCAACTGGTACAGTTGTACAAGCCTTCATCTAAAGCCTCTTTCAATCTGTCAAAATTATCTCTTGGGTCAGTTTCAAATTTGTCAATGTATCTCATTAAATAAGGTCCGCCAAACTCTTCTGTTGCGATATTGACAACAGGACAAGTTGAAAGACATGAATAACATTCTATGCAGCTCCTTACTTTTTTAGTGTCTTTTGTGTCTTCTTTTGTAATTGAGTTGTCAAGTTCACTGCATTTGTGATCACATTGAAGGGATAATTCTAAATCTTTCACTTTAGCTTCGATACTTGATTTGTCAACAATCAAATCTTTAATGACCTGGAAATTTAGAGGTTCAATTATTGCCCCATCATCGATTTCTTTTTGACAGGCAAGAGCCCCATTTCCTTTAAATAAGATTCCGCATGAACCGCATTGCCCTGCTCTACATGAACTTCTAAAGCTAATGTCAGCGTCATATTTTTCGTTAATAGCTTGAAGAGCATCCAACACTTTCATTTGAGGTGTCTTTTCAATTTCATAACATTCCAAATGAGGTTCAGTGTCAGTTTCACTATTGAATCTTGAAACATAAACTTTAATCATCATTTTCCCTCCAACATTATAAAAAGCATATAAAATATTATAATATACATATTTATACATCAAACTATTATATAATATATTGTATTATAGATTTTTTTGAGGAAATTATAATGAATTTAAAAGAATTAGTTACAGGAGTTCAAGGTGAAAAACAATTTTTACTTGGTAACGAAGCTGCGGTTAGAGGAGTGATAGAAGCGGGAGTCTCTATTGCAGCTACCTATCCTGGAACTCCATCATCAGAAATTGGAAATGTATTATCTATATTGGCTAAAGAGGCAAATATTTATTTTGAATTCTCTACAAATGAAAAAGTGGCAATGGAGGTTGCAGCCACTGCAGCCGCTTCAGGGTTACGTTCATTTACTTTTATGAAACATGTTGGTATGAATGTGGCCAGTGACTCATTCATGACAACTGCATATTCCGGTGTTAAAGGTGGAATGGTAATATTGTCAGCAGATGATCCTTCACTTTTCTCATCACAAAATGAACAAGACACACGTAATTATGCAAGATTGGCAAATGTTCCTGTTTTAGAACCTTCTAACTGTCAAGAAGTAAAGGACATGGTTAAATATGCATTTGACTTATCTGAACAATTCGGCCTTCCAGTAATCGTAAGAACTACTACTCGTGTATCTCACATGAGGGGAGTAGTTGAATTTGGAGATGTTAAGGATAACTCATCAAATAATGAAAACCACTGGAAGAGGGGACATTTCGACAAAGATCCATCCAAATTCGTCCCGGTCCCGGCATTTGCCGGCAAAATGCATGTGAGATTATGGGATAAAATTCATAAACTTGAAGGGATTACCAATAAAAGTGACTTAAATAAGGAAGTTAGCTTTGCAGATGATAAAAAATATGGGGTGATTTCATCAAGTAGTGCTTATAATTATGCTCATGACGTTGTTAAATTCAATGATTTGAACATGGATATCTTAAAGTTAGGTTTTTCATATCCTTTCCCTAAGGAAAAAGTGGCTGAATTTTTAAGTAATTTGGATGAAGTTTTCGTCGTTGAAGAAGTTGACCCGGTTGCAGAAAAAGACACTCTTGCAACAATCGGTGAGAAAAATCTAAATGTTAAAGTTCATGGTAAGCTCGATGGGACATTCCCTCTTTATCATGAATTTAACTCAGATATTGTAGCAGATGGATTTAACAAAGTATTAAACTTTAAACAAGATTCTTCGATTAATTATTCTGAAAGTTTGGAGAAATTGTCCAAGGACATCCCTTCAAGAGCGCCGGTTTTATGTGCAGGATGCCCTCACAGAGCAATGTATTACGGAATAAATAAGGCAATTGAAGAACTTGGATTAAAACCTTCAGATGTTATATTCGCATCAGATATAGGATGTTATACATTAGGAATCAATCCTCCATACAATGCAGCTGATTACCTATTGTCAATGGGTTCCAGTGTTGGGGACGGATGCGGATTTTCAGTTTCAACAGACCAAAAAGTAGCCAGTTTCATTGGGGATTCAACATTCTTCCACAGCGGAATTTCACCGCTTATAAATGCAGTTCACAATAAACACAATTTTGTTTTAACAGTCTTGGACAATAGGATAACTGCAATGACCGGAGGCCAACCAAACCCTGGAATTCCAGTTGATGGGATGGGGGATGAAGCACCTGAAATATCAATTCGTAAATTGGCTTTAGCTTGTGGATGTGATTATGTGCGTGTAATAAATCCATTTAATTTAGATCAAGTTATAAAAACTTATAAAGAAGCATTTCAGAGAGATGACACAGCAGTTATCATATCAAAAGCACCATGTACATTGATTAAAGGTTTGGCTAAAAAACCACCAGTTACATTTATTGAAAGCAATTGCAATAACTGCGATAAGTGTGTAAGTGAGCTGGCATGCCCGGCCATTTCAAAAATCAATGGAAAAATCATAGTGGATACCGCACAATGTGATGGATGCAATGTTTGTATTCAAGTTTGCAGATATGGAGCACTGCAGGCAGGTAGGGAGTGAGAAAATGGATAATCATTATAATATTTATATTTGTGGTGTTGGAGGTCAAGGAATTATCAAAACCTCAACGATCATCGGTGAAGCAGCAATGAATCAAGGTTTGGATGTGGTAATGAGTGAAATTCATGGAATGTCTCAAAGAGGAGGATCTGTTTCAACAGAACTAAAGATTGGAGGATATAATTCATCAATCATTCCAAACAAAGGTGCAGACATGTTGCTTTCCTTTGAACCGATTGAAACAATCAGGGGTCTTGATAAAGTAAACAGTGAAACCAAAATTGTTTTCAATACTCACCCTATTGTACCATCTTCTTCCGATAAGTCTTATCCTGATGTTGGCGGTATTACTAAAACCTTAAAGGAAAACTTTAAACATGTGCTTCCAATTGATGGAACTCAATTGGCTATTGAAGCCGGAAGTGTTTTGGCTTTGAACATGGTTTTGTTGGGTGCAGTAACTGCAGATGATAATTTCCCATTGTCAAAAGAATCTGTAATTGATGCAATGAAAAATAATTTAAAACCTAAATTCCATGATATGAATTCAAAAGCTATTGAAAGTGGGTATAAATCCATCAAAGGTTAAAAATTTAAATACTATTTAAAATAAATCTCTTAATAGATATTGACGTTGTGGTATTATGGCTTACAAAATTGATAATGCGATTGTAAAAAGAGATGTGCAAGGCAATATTATTTTAATTGACCCTGATAATGTTTTTGAAAAAGAAGATGCATTCATAGCTATTAAAAGTGAGGATTTAATCACTATTCAACTTTTAATTAATGGTATAATGAAAAATGACTTTAAAAGTTGGAGAGAATTAGGTGTGATTCCTGATACTGAACCACTTAAAAGTCTTTTTGTTCGTTTAGGATATTCCAAAGAAGATATAGCTACCATGATTAAAGAATTCTAATATTCTTTACTTTTTTTTACTTTTTAGTAGACTTCAATTAATCACAAAATTTACTTGGATTTTAGTAGTTGTGCTAAAAACAAGATTTTTAATCATAGATATTGTCAGCAGAGTTTAATTCAAAAAATAAGTTGTAGAAAAGAAATTAATCTTTTCTATAAATCTTTAATGTCGTTTTCGTCTAATATTTTAACATTGCTCTCGTTTAATGCTTCGATAGCTTTTTCCATATTTTCCAATCTCATAACTACAATAGCTTCGTCAGTTTTACTGCTTACAAATGCATATAAGTATTCTAAGTTAATATCTTTTTCATCAAAAACAGCTAATGTAGAATTCAATCCATTAGGTTCATCAGGAACAGCTAAGATAATTACTTCATTTTCTTTTACAATGAAACCATCATTTTCAAGTGCTTCTATTGCTTTTTCATTATCTGAAACAATCAATCTTAAAATTCCATATTTTGTAGTGTCTGCTATTGAAAGCGCACGAATGTTAATGTTTTGTCTAGCTAATGTATCAATAGCTTTTTTAATTCTACCTTCCTTGTTTTCTACAAAGATTGAAACTTGTTTTACTGCCATTTTATCACCTATTCAAAATTCCTCTCATCAATTACACGTACAGCTTTACCTTCGCTTCTTGGTAATGTTTCCGGTTCACAGATGGTCACGTCCACTCTTAAACCAGTTTCTGATCTGATTGATGCTTGGATTTGTTTTTCCATTTTCTCCATTTCTTTCATTTCATCTGAGAATAACTCTTTTGATGCTTCTACTTTAACTTCAACTTCATCCAAAATATCTGGTCTTGTTACATGAATCATGTAATTTGGACTAATACCTTTGATTTTAAGCAATGCCTTTTCAATTTGTGATGGGAATACCATAACACCTTTGATTTTAAGCATATCATCACTTCTTCCAGTGATTCTGGTCATTCTAACGGTAGTTCTTCCACATTCACATTTTTCGTCAATAAGGGATGTCAAATCTTTTGTTCTAAATCTTAAAATAGGCATTCCAGTTTTGGTAAGGGATGTTAGGACAAGTTCTCCTTTTTCACCGTAACCTAAGGTTTCACCGGTTTCGGAGTTGATGATTTCTGGGTAGAATTGATCGTCTTGTATGTGCATACCATTTTGATATTTGCATTCTTGAGCAACACCAGGACCCATTACTTCTGTTAAACCATAAATGTTATATGTTTTAATTCCAAGGGATACTTCAATTCTTTTTCTCATCTCATCCGTCCACATTTCAGCTCCGTGAATTCCCGCTTTAAGGTTAATGTCTTCAAGAGCGATTCCTGCCTTTTCTCTTGATTCTCCAAGATACATTGCATATGAAGGAGTACAAGTTAGAATATCACTTTGGAAATCAACCATTGTATCGAGTTGTCTTTGGGTATTTCCAGCAGAAATAGGTATTGTGATTGCTCCCATTTTATTTCCTCCGTGGTGAATACCGAACCCACCAGTAAACAAACCGTATCCGTAAGCATTTTGGATAATGTAGTCTTTTTCAGCACCGGCCATTTTAAGCCCACGTGCAATACATTCTCCCCATATGTCCAAGTCATTTTGTGTGTATGCAGTTACGGTAGGTTTTCCGGTTGTTCCTGAGGATGCATGCACTTCAACAATTTCTTCACGAGGAACTGCAAGTAATCCAAGAGGATATGCTTCTCTCAAATCACTTTTTGTAGTGAATGGAATTTTTTCAATGTCTTTTAAGGTTTTGATATCATCCGGTTTTACTCCAGCTTCATCTAATCTTTTCCTGTAAAATTCGACATTTTCGTAAGCTATTTTTACAGTTTCCTGAAGTCTTTTAAGTTGAACTTCTTCTTTTTTCTCTTTAGTCATACATTCTGCTTCTTCATTCCAAAACATAATATCCCTATTTTTATTAGATGTTTAATTATTAGCTTTTAGCAATATAAAAGTTTATAATTTTGTTTATAATAATCATTATATGGAGTACATTTTTAGATTTAATTTTTAAATTAAATAATATGATGTACTATTATGTACATTAATGTATCTTTATGCTAATATTTATATATTTATTCATTAATAAATTTAATTGTAAATATTAAGTTTTTATGTTAGAGGTAATTATTTATGGATGTAATGGTTTTAGCAATTGTGTTTATAGTCTACATTTTTGCTTTGGTATTTGTAGGTTATTATGCATATAAGAAAACTAATTCTTCTGAAGATTTTATGATTGCTGGTAAGGACACACACCCATTCATTATGGCAATGAGTTATGGGGCCACATTTATTTCGACAGCAGCTATCGTAGGTTTTGGAGGGGTTGCTGGTGAATATGGTATGAGTGTTTTATGGCTGGCATTCTTGAATATTATTCTAGGTGTATTCATAGCATTCGTATTTTTAGGTAAAAGAACTCGTAGGATGGGTCATGCTTTAGGATCTTTGACTTTTCCTGAGTTTTTAGGTAAACGTTTTGACAGTAAATTTATTCAATATTCTTCTGGATTAATTATTTTCTGTGCAATGCCAATTTATGCAGCTGTTGTATTGATTGGAGCTGCAAGATTCTTAGAATCTTCACTATTGATTGATTTTAGTATTGCACTTTTAATTTTATCAATAATTATCACATTCTATGTATTGTTCGGTGGAATACGTGGAGTAATGTATACTGATGCATTACAAGGAACAATCATGGTCGTTGCAATGGTATTTTTACTTATATTTGTATACTGGTTACTTGGAGGTGTCAGCACAGCAAATACTGCACTTTCTGGAATGGTTAATTTATATCCTGCCGATGCGATAACAACGGGTGGTACGGGTTGGACTTCGTTCCCGGAATTTGGAACTCCATTCTGGTGGTCTTTAGTTTCATCAACTTTAATTGGTGTCGGTATTGGAGTGCTTGCTCAACCATCTTTAATTGTAAGGTTCATGACAGTTAAATCAGATAAAGAATTGAACAGGTCTGTTTTAATTGGAGGTATTTTCATTGCAATCATGCCAACTACCGCATATATCGTAGGATCTCTTTCAAATGTATATTTCTTCGATAAATTAGGTAAAATTGCAGTAGATGTGGTTGGAGGAAACATTGACAAGATTATTCCAACATTTATCACAATGGCACTTCCTGAATGGTTTGTGTATATTTTCTTGTTGTCCTTAATTGCAGCTGCAATGTCAACAATATCTTCACAGCTCCACACTCAAGGAACAGCGTTTGGTGTAGATATTTACTCAACTCTAAGAGATGAAACAAAAAGAAAATTGGATGATGTTTCTATTTCAAGAGTTGGTATTTTAATTGCTATTATTTTAGCTTTAGTTATGGCATTTTCACTTCCTGGAAGTGTGGTTGCACTTGGAACAAGTTTATTCTTTGAAATCTGTGCAGCAGCATTCCTGCCAGTATTTTTAGGAGCGCTTTACTGGAAAGGAATCACAAGACTAGGAGCCATTGCAGGTATCTTGTCCGGAACATGTGTAAGTCTATTCTGGTTAATGTTTGTGTTCAAAAAGACTGCAGTGGGTCTGGGAATTTGTAAATTTTTACTTGGTATGGAAACAATCCTGCCTGCCGCACCATGGCCATTTATTGATGTAATGTTAATAGCTGTGCCTGTTTCTGCAATATTTACAATTGTTGTAAGTTTACTTACCCAACCTCCTGCTCAAGAGGTAATTGATAAGGCATTTGAAAATATCGATACAAAAGGAAGTGATGCATAATGGCAATTTTAGGAATTACAGACCCATGGATTTGGGGAGTATATTTGGGAATTATATTATCAACACTTTTATGTGTCGGTTATGGTATTGTTAACTGGAATAAAGGAGAGTAGGTCTCCTTATTTTCTTTCTTTTTTTTGAAATTGGCAATTCAGATTTCAATTCTTTAGTCACATACTTTTGATTAATTCTCATTAATTAGATTTTTGAATAAGGGTATGAAAGTATTTATACCATAAGTTAATATTGAATAGTAAAGGTGATTGTATGATTTATAAATGTACAATTTGTGGCCATATTCATAATGAAGAAGCAACAGGAATCTTATTAAATGAACTGGATTCATGTCCAATCTGCAAACAGGACATATCAAAGTTCGTGGAAGTCGAAAATTCAAAATCTAGTGAAACTAAAGAAATTAAAAACACTGAATTGGCTTATGATAAAAATTATGCTAAAAGCGATAAGGATATAATGCAAATGGATGCAATCCATCAAATGGCAATCACAGGCGAATCCATTGTTGCGGCAATGTATACAGAACTGCCTATGCCTAATTGGGATGATATTCTAATTTTGGGAAACCAATTAAATCCACAACCTTTGGAAGGGGATGTGGAGGTCAACACTCAAACAATCATTGGTAAGAATGCTAAAAAACCATTAGTCATTGAATCTCCTATTTATATCACTCATATGTCTTTCGGAGCTTTGTCAAGGGAAACCAAAATAGCTTTGGCTAAAGGTAGTGCAGCTATTGGAACCGCCCAGTGCAGTGGGGAAGGTGGAATACTGACTGAAGAGATGGAAAATGCATATAAGTACATCTTTGAATATGTTCCAAACAAATACTCTGTTACGGAATACAACCTGAAAAATGCTGATGCAATTGAAATTAAAATTGGCCAATCCACCAAACCTGGCCTTGGAGGCCAACTTCAGGGTGAAAAGGTTACTGCTGAAATTGCAGAAGTTAGGGAAAAACCTATTGGAGAGGATATTCACTCACCAGCAACAATTCCTGAAGTCAACTCAAAAGAAGATTTAAAAAATCTGATTGATGAGTTAAGAGCTAAATCATTGGGAAGGCCTATTGGCCTTAAATTTGCTGCAGGAAGAATTGAAGATGACTTGGATTATGTCTTATATGCCGAACCGGATTACATCACAATTGATGGAAGGGGAGGATCAACCGGAGCAAGCCCAAAATTGATTAGGGATTCCACTTCTGTTCCGACAATTTATGCACTTGCAAGAACCCGCAAATACTTGGATGAACATGAAAGCGATATTGATTTAACAATCACTGGTGGTTTGAGAGTATCATCTGATTTTGCAAAGGCATTGGCTATGGGTGCAAATGCGATAGCTATTGGGACTGCAGCAATGATTGCAACAGCCTGCCAGCAATACAAAATATGTGATACTGGTGATTGCCCTGTTGGTGTCGCAACCCAAGATGATGAGTTGAGAAAAAGGCTTAAAATAGAAACCGGAGCAAAAAGGGTTGAAAATTACCTAAAGGTTTCAACTGAAGAGCTGAAAACTTTTGCAAGAATTACCGGGCACACTGATGTGCATGATTTAAACATTAATGATTTGTGCACTATTAACTCTGAGATATCTGATTATACAGACATTAAACATGTCTAAAAAGAGAGGTATTAATGTTTTAAACATTAATACTTAAATTCATATGATTCTTCAATAGCAAACATATTTCTGATTTCGGCTGTTGCATCGTTAAGGTAAAATACTCCCATTTCCCAGGCATTGGATTTGTAAGCTTCTGCAATTTCCGGCATGAGTTCAAATGCCTTTTCAACAACCGCTTCATTTTTGGTTAGGTCTGCAACACCATAATATCTTAAAAAGTGTTCTCCATCCCAAGCAGCTATCTCAACATTTTGATTTGCTTCTAATTGTTTGTAAACTTCTTTGAAGGTTCCTACTCCGAAGTATATTTTGTCTTCAAATAGCAAATGAAAACCTAATGGTCTTACTTTTGGTTTGTCACCATTCACTGTTGCAAGGTAAAATACTTCTGCTTTTGTTAAAATTTCATCTATTTTTGCAATATCTGACATTTCTACACCTCTATTAATCTATTTTATCAATACATATTTAAATGTTCTATGTTAACTTTCATCACTTCGATTTTTGATTAGTGATTATAAAGTAAGTTACTTTCGTAATAATCGTTTAATTTAGCTATTTTTTTAATTTTAATTAATTTTTAACAAGAATATTTTTTTCGATATATTATTAAAAACATTCAAATTTTAAAGTATTTTTTAGTTCGTTATGAAAAGATTTATATGTCATTGTTAATTTAAATAATATTACCGGTCATAATATTAAATTGTAATTTTAGATTGGGAGTTGAATAGGCGATGAATATTATGGAATTGAATAGAAAATATTCATTTTTAATATAATTTGTAGTTTTAGCTAGATTATTTGTAATGCCTTTTTTACTAGTCTTTAATTATTGTATTTGATGTCTGATAGGTATTTTTGTGTAAATTATTTTTAAGGAGGAAGGCTATGAAATCTATGAAGAAAATGTTAATCATTGCTATTGTAGCAATAGTCGCAGTTGTTTGCGTAAGCTCTGTAGTTAGTGCTGGTTGGTTTGACTTTTTAGGTGGTGGAAACAGTACTGATAATAGTTTAAACGGAACTGAAATTCACTTAGCTGCTGCCGCTAGTTTAAAAAATGCTTATGATGATAAGTTAATTCCAATGTTTGAGAAAAAATATCCTGGTGTAAAAGTTACCCCTACATATGCTTCAAGTGGGGATTTACAA
>JAZUAV010000024.1:0-11355 GCA_045638165.1 Methanobrevibacter sp. | reverse complement strand
GAACAATATTCATTAGTTTTTTAGTAACATTTTCATTGTCGTTCATACCTCTGCATCCATATGCTTTTGCTATGGCTAGTGGTGTGGGTAGTGCAAGTATGAATGCTGCTGCAATTGGACCGACATTAGCGGCATTTCCTGGAATGGAAACTCAAATTGAAGCATTTGCAGGATTCAGTAACTTGCTTTCATTCTGTGTAGGAATTTATATTGTTATTTTTGTTGCACTTCCATTAACTGAAAGAATTTATGATTGGTTAGAACCTAAAATTGGAAAAAAATCCATTATTCCAAAAAAGGGGGATGAATAATGCCTGATTTAATTGACGGATCTGAAAATGTTTCAGTTCATGGTATTATCAACTGGATTGTATTATTAGTTATATTCTCAATAATTACTGTAGTCGATAATTATTTAGGTTATAAGCATCCAATGACAGATTCTTTGGTAGGTATGGCAATATTGTCTGTTATTACTCTTGTTGGGGTGTGGATGGAGAGGTATATTCCATTAAATATTTCATCAATTTTGTATATCAGTATAATGGGGATTATTGTTGCATTTCCAGGCATGCCAACATCAGATTTTGTACTTTATTATGTATCTAAAGTAGAGCTTTTATCAATTGTTACTGTGTTTTTAGCTTATGTGGGTATTGGTATGGGTAAAAGCTGGGATGAATTTAAAGCTTTAGGTTGGAGAGCAATTGTTATAACTGTTTTAGTCATTGCAGCCACTTACTATGGTGCAGCTATTGTGGCGCATATTGTGCTTGTTTTAACAGGTGTTCCAGCAGTTTAATTATCTGGTGTAAAAAATTGTTTCAATCTGTAAGTTAACTATTTAATACTACTTTTTACAAATACTAATTATAGGTGTTTTATGTTTTTACAAAATATTTCTAAATTTATTTCTAACTATCGCTATGAACAAGCAACTGTGGAGTCTATTAGCACTATTAAAGCCGCATTTTTAGACTTTTTTGGAGTAACCTATAGGGGAGCACATGAAGATGCTTCCAAAATAGCTTTTAATACAGTTGAAGAAATATTTTCAGGGAATATGAAGTTAAATTTAAATGCTTCTGTCATCGGTAAAAATGTTAAAACTAATATATTGAGTGCTGCTTTTTTAAATGCTGTTTCTGCTCACGTATTGGAATTGGATGATGGTCACAGAGGTGCTCAAATTCATTTGGGGGCAGTAATATTTCCAACTGCACTTGCGATAGCTGAAAGCCAGGATTTGGGTGGAAAAGAATTCTTAGAAGGAGTTCTTGTAGGATATGAAGTCGGGATATTGCTTGGTAAAATTGTAAATCCTAATCACAGAAATAAAGGATTTCACACAACAGGCACTGTCGGAACATTTATTGCAGGGGCGGTCGCTTCTAAATTATTGAAACTCGATGAAAAACAAACTTTAAATGCATTAGGATTGTGCGGAACTCAGGCTGCTGGTCTTTTGGAATCGGACCATGGGGGATCGATGGGTAAAGCTTTGCATGCTGGAAAAGCCGCATATAATGGGCTTTTATCTGCATTGCTTGCAAGAAATGGCTTCACAGGTAGTGGAACTATTTTTGAAGGTGATGAAGGATTCTTAAAAACAATGGTTTTTGATAGTGATGATTACAATAAAGAGGATTTCTCATTTGAAAAAGTTCTAAAAGAGGTTGGAAAAGTCCGTGTTAGGGATATCTACTTTAAAAAATATCCATTTTGCAGACATTTGCATTCATCAATAGATACCGCATTAAAACTTAAAGCAAGCATTGGTGATGAGTATGACCATATTGAAAACATTGCTGTGAAGACATACAATGTCGCATGCGAACACAATAATTTTAATCCAAAGAATTTGGAAGAACTTAAACAGAGTTTGCCTTATGCAGTAGCTATTTCATTAGTGGTTGGTGAAGTTAGTGTGGATGGAATAAACCAGTTGATAGAATATGGGCTTTTAGATAATTATTCCACAGTTGATGTAGTGAATAGCATCAAAAATCTAGCAAATTCAATGATTTTAATTCCGGATAAGAAACTGAATGAATTATATCCGGATAAAAGGCCATCAAACATAATTATTAAATTAGATAAACAATTTAGAAATGGTGTTTTCCAAAATATAACTTTACTTCCAAAGGGAGACTTTGAAAACCCATTCCAACTAAGGGAATTAATTGATAAATTCAAAGCTTTAAACCCAAAATATGATATAAAAAATTTAACAGTTATTGATGCATTGGAAGATTATTCAATGAACTATGTTGTTGAAAAACTAAACGAGTAGATATTATGGATGATACAAAAGAATTTCTTAAAAAAATAGGAATTGAAGAAACATACAAGGATTTTCAATCAGATAAAAGGTTTAAGGATGGTGGACAATATCGTTTTGAAGTTCCTGGAATTCAATCTCCAAAAACAATGAATGCCCTTTTAAAAGAATCAGTTAAAAATAATATTTTCATCCATAGAGTAACTCAAACTAAAGGAATAATGATGTTGGCTGATGAGGAAATCAAAGAAATGGTTAACTTAGCCATTAATTATGGCTGTGAGTTATTCTTGGCTGTAGGTCCAAGAGCAACCTATGATACTTCAGCAACTGTTCACACTAAGGAAGGAAGCAGAATTGGTTATAGGCTTAGAGGTTATGATAATCTGGTCTATGCAATCGAAGATGTAAAAAGAGCTTGCAGATTGGGTGTTCGTGGAATATTATTATATGATGAGGGTTTACTTTGGATTTTGAACAAAATGAGAACGGATGGTGAAATTCCATTAAATGTTCATTTTAAATTATCTGCTCATGCAGGCCATTCAAATCCGGCATCTGCAAAATTGCTTGAAGGCATTGGTCTTAATTCATTAAATCCTGTTAGGGATTTACAAATACCTATGATTGCAGCCATCAGGAATGCGATTGAAATTCCTATAGATTTACACACTGAAAATCCTAAATCAACCGGAGGATTTATAAGACATTATGAAGTTCCTGATTTTATCAAAGTAGCTTCTCCAGTTTATTTGAAAACCGGTGGTTCAGTTGCCGCAAATCACAACTGGGACACCACTGAAAAAGAAGCAATAGCTCGTATAAAACAGGTTAAATTAGTTAAAAGAGTAATTGACGAATACTTGCCTGATGCCATTCCATCCGATAAAAATTCCAGTTATTTGTCAATTCCAGAGTGATTTTATGGATATTATAAATGAGATTTCTAAGTCGATTATTGAAGCTTCAACTAGATTATCTCAGGATAAGCTAAAAGCTTTAAAAAGAGCGATTGATGCGGAAACAAATGAAAATGCTTCATGGTGCTTATCACAAATTTTAGAAAATTATCTTGTGGCTGAAAAGACTAAATTCCCATTATGCGACGATACTGGAATTCCTCATGTCATTATTGAAATTGGTGAGGATAGGCATATTACAGGTCAGCTTTTAGGCCAAATTCACGAAGGAATAGAATTGGGTTTAAACAACCTCTCTGCAAGGCCAATGGCTGTTAAAGGTGGGGAAATAGAGAGAATTGAACAAAGTCAGGGATTATTTGAAAAACCGGGAATGCTTAAACCTGCTTCAATCTTAATTGACTCAAATAGTGATGAGTCGACTTATAAAAGGGAGATTTCTCCTGATACTTTAAACATTCACTTTTTACTGGAAGGTGGCGGTCCTGAAATCAGGGCCAGAACATTTAGGGTTTATCACAAAAGGTCTTTTTCAAATGTTATTGATACTGCTGTAGATTGGATAGGAGATTCTCTGAAAATGTTAGGTTGTACACCTTCAATTCCATCAATCGGCATTGGAAGAACCCATTATGAAGCCACATCTCTTCTTCTAAAGTCGATTGCTTATGGAAATCTAGAAAATCAAAGCGATATTGAAAATCATGTAACTTCATCATTAAATGAAAGTGGCATCGGTCCAATGGGTTTTGGAGGAAAAACAACGGTTTTGGGTTCTTATGTGAATATTGGATGTCAAAGAGCAAGTGGAGTTAGAATAGTCTCCGTAAGGCCATCCTGTTTCGTCGAACCGAGAGTGGCTTGTTTGAAATTGTAAAATTTATATATTAAATTGGATTATTTTTAATTATATCAAGAAGGTGAATCATGCAAGAAAATAATTTTAGAGTTAACCAACGTTCATTAAAAACAAGCATTTCTAGAGTTGAAAAGGATAAAATCATTACTAGAGGTTATAATCAAAGGGATTTGATTGAAAAGATTAGATATAGCGATATGATTTATTTGCTTTTGAAGGGAAGAATACCTTCAGTTATGGAAGGAAGGATTTTTAACCATGTTCTAGTTTCTTTCAGTGACCATGGTGTAACTCCTCCAAGCACTCAAACAGCACGTTTAGTTGCTTCATCCGGTTCTCCAATAAACTCCGCAGTTGCGGGAGCATTATTATCTTTCGGACATAAACATGCAGGAGCCATTGAACAGACAATGGAATTATATCAATCTAAAATTAACTCTTTATATTTGACTGAAGATTCACAACTTGACAATAGGCAGATTGCTAGTTTGGCTATTGATATTTTCAACGACTATATTCAAGAGGATAAAAAAATACCCGGTTTTGGACATAGGTATCATGACATCGACCCAAGAGCCGATAAGTTAATGAGTCTTACCATAAAGGAAGGTTTTGTTGGGCCGCATATCAAATTGGCATTAGCTCTTCAAGATTTAATATACCAAAAGAAAGGAATTAAGTTAAATGTTGATGGGGCAAATGCAGCTATTTTATCTGATTTGGGATTCGACCCAGAACTTGGTTTGGGAGTATTTATGATCGGAAGAATTCCGGGAATTATAGCTCATATTCATGAAGAGAAAATGGATGAAGAGGAATTTAGAAAATTCTGCGATTTAGATGATGTAGAATATTATGGAAGGTAATAAAAATGGAATTCAGTGATGTAATTAACGAAAGATACAGTGTCAGAGGATATCTTGACAAAGAAGTCGAAAAAGAAAAATTGGAATATGTCCTAAAAGCAGCTACAATAGCACCGACAGGCGTCAACTTTCAACCTTTTAAAGTATTTGTAATAGACACTAAAAAGTATAAAGATGAACTATCTGAGATTTATGGGGCAAGCTGGTTTGTAGAAGCCCCATATGTATTATGTGTAGTGGCATTAAGGGATAAAGCCTGGACAAGACCTTGGGACGGTAAGAATATTGCTGACATTGATGCAACAATCGTAATGGATCATATGATTCTTGCAGCGACTGATGTTGGTTTGGGAACATGTTATATTGGAGCATTTAAGAAAAACAAAGCTCACCAATTCTTGAATCTTGATGAAAATGAAGAGGCAGTATTGTTTACACCGTTAGGTTATGGGAATGCTGAACCAAGGGATACTCCTAGAAAAGAATTAGATGAATTCGTTGTTTACAAAGATTAAAATGAAACTTTTTATTTTAAGTGCGGATGATTCCAAGGATTTAGAAAGGATTTCTGAAGAATTATCTCAAAAAAAGTTTAAGGCAATCGATAGTGATGAAAACTTTGTCCTTATGAGAAAAAGACGATATGGCAATATTTTAGTTCAAGTTGTCGTTTTATTGCTTGCATTGGCAGTTTCATCATTATTTTTATTTGTCAATGTTGCATATTTTGCATATTCCTATCTTTGGGCTTCTCCTCATGTATTGATTACCACAGAAAAAGTGGATGATGAGGGTCAAAAACTTGAATTTAATAGTATGGATGAAGTGTTGGCTAAAGCAAACGCTATTCTATGATTTCATCTACACTATATTCTTCTATTTTTCTGATTAAAAGCGGTGTTTCAGCGTTAAGATATTCTGATTCTTCACCTGTTTTTGCCTCTATAAATACTTTGTCTACATCGGGTTCCGTAAACAGGGTAATGATGTCCTTTATAAAATTGTCATAGTCCTTTTGAATATCTTCACTACTAAAACCTAAGCGAGGAAGTTCTTCAGTCCAAATGTCTTCGCCTGGTGAAAATTTTTTATCAATAACATTATTGTTTTTAATTTCACCATCTAAAGTCAAGGAAAAATCTTTGTTTAATATAATCCAAACTGCTCTATCCATATATATTCATTTATTATCTAATTGATATAAATATGATGAAATTGAAAATAAGATTAGTGTTATTATGGCAAATGTAAAAATGTTTAAATTATTAGGTGTGATGTTGGCGCTGATGTTAATTTTGTGGGGGTTATCCCCGATTTTCAGACATCAAGCAATGACAAATGATGTCATAGCTACAGCCATTATCTTAATTATGATTGGAGTTGCATATTTAATTATACTTTTCAACCCTTCATGGCTCAAGGCGGTATTCTTCTTTGAGGGTATTATTATAGGCGTTTGTGGGTATATGTTACTTGATTATCCATACAATTTAGGATTTAGTGTAGTGGGTTTAATCATTGTTATTATAGCAATCCTTGCTTATTTACAAAAATTGCCTCCTAATATATTAAAATGGTTCTATAGATAACTTCTTTTTCTTTTATTCTTTTTTTTGCATGATATTTTAATCTAATTATTATCTTTTGAATACTTTTTTTTAACTTAAATTAAATTTTAGCTATTTAAATTAATATTAAATCGTAAAAGATATATATATTGCTTAATAAAAATAAATGTACCATGGTGATTAATTATGGCAGAGATATCAGACGCAATCGCAATGATTAAAAAAGCCGAATCTGATGCTGAACAACTTATTATTGATTCAGAGTCTCAATCTAAAGATTTAATTTCTGAATCAAGATTAAAAGCTGAGGAAATAGTTTCTGAAGCTAAAATTACAGCAGAAGAAGAAGCGAAAAATACTGTTTTTGATGCAGAAGATAAGGCTAAAAAAGAAGCGCAGACTATTGCTGAAAAGTCCAAAGGTGAAGTTAAAACCTTAAAGGACAATGCTATGGCAAATGTTGATGAAGCTGCTTCTATTATTGTCAAAAATATTTTGTAGTGTGAGTTTATATGTTCAAGACAGCTAGAATGCGTAAAATTAGAATTGTTACACTGGAAAAGTATGTAGCTCCTACAGTGGATGCTCTCCACGAATCAGGACTCGTACAAGTCAGTGATATTTCTGATAGCGTTCAGCAAGATCCTGAATTGGCGGAATTAGTAACTCCTGCAAAAGCTACTCCATTTACAGGTAAATTATCTTCACTTCTAATGAAAACAAACGGTATATCTGAACTATTAGGAGATTCTTTATCAGAAGGCCATGGGTTAAAAGATACATTAATGTCTTTTATTAGTCCAGACATGCCAGTTCAAAAAGAAGTGGAGGCTTTAGATACTGAAGCTTTCATTGAAAAAGCTGAAGATACTTTAGCTCAAGTGGAGAGTAAAACAAGTGTTATTGAAGGAAAACTGGCCGCGCTCGACGCTGAAACAAGTGAACTAAAGTCTAATAAAAGTTTGGCTAATCGCTTATCTAATTTTGACATGGATTTAGCTCTTTTAAAGGATTCAAAGTACACTTCTACTACTGTTGGTAGGATTAATGCTGAATCTACTTCAGAAATCAAAAATGAATTAAGTAACTTGACTGATGAATTAGAAATATTTACTGTTCCTATGGCTGATGATGATGGTGAAATTATCACTGTAGTAACATTAAAAGAATATAGTGATGATGTTTATTCAACACTTCGTAAATTTGACTTTGAGAAAATTGAAGTAGGTGATGTTGAAGGTACTCCTCAACATATTATTTCAAGTGCTGATTCAAGATTATTGACTATTGAATCTGAACGTGATTCTGTTAAAAAGGAATTAAGATTAGTTGCAGAACAATGGGATGATGAAATATTAGCGCTCAAAGAACAATTAGAAAATGAAAAAGAAAAGAATGAAATTTTATCTTCTTTTGTTCAAACTAAAGATGCTTATGTACTTGAAGCATGGGTGCCTGTAAAGGATACTGAAAAAGTTGAACAATTAGTTGAAAAAAGTTCTGACGGACATTGTGCCTTTGAAACAATTGAGGTTGAAGGTACAGATGATGAAGATGTTCCTATTTTACAACAAAATGGATGGTATTCCAAACCTTTCGAATACTTGGTTGACATGTACTCACCGGTACGTTATAATTCAATTGATCCAACAATATTTGTTGCAATAACTTTCCCATTCTTCTTCGGTTTCTGTTTAACCGATGCAGTTTATGGTTTAGTTGTATCTGCTATTGGTGTTGTACTACTTCGCGGACTTGGAAAAGTTCAAAAATCCATGCACTCATTTGGTTGGATTTTAATCTGGTCCGGTCTGTGGGCATTCATACTGGGTATGATAACCAATGGATTTATTGGGGACTTCCCAGAAAGAATAGCTGGTTTCCGTTTACCAACTGTATATGGTCCAGTCGAAGCATTTAAACATCCTGAGACTATTTTAATAATAGCTATTGCTATTGGTTTATTATATGTCAATATTGGATTCATATTGGGTGCTATTAACAACTTAAGATACGGAAGGAAGAAAGAGGCTTTAGGTTCTCAAATTTGTTGGTTTGTATTTGAAGCAGGTATTGCCTTACTTGCAATAGGATTCATGATGCCTGCAATCGGTATGATTGGTATGGCATTAGGAGGAGTTTTATTAATTGCAGCTATTGGAATCTTAATTTGGGCTAATGGTGCATTTGGATTAATGGATATCTTCGGTTTCATGGGAGATGTTTTATCCTTTGCTCGTCTTTTAGCTTTATGTTTAGCTACTGGTGGTATTGCAATGACCGTAAACATTTTAGCAGTAATGGTAAATGGTATGGTTCCATATGCCGGTATCGTACTTGCAATAATCATATTCATATTTGGTCATATTGCAAACTTCGCTTTCCAAGTGTTAGGTGCATTTATTAACGCTTTACGTCTTAACTATGTTGAGTTCTTCGCACAATTCTTTGAAGAAGGTAAAGGTAAATTCGATGCTTTCAAAGCAAAAAGAACATTTACAAAAATTAAAAATTAAAAATTTTTCATTTATATCTTAAATTAAATTAAAAAAATCAATATTATTTCAAAGGTGAATTAAATATGGTAGAAATTGCTTTAGGTACTGCTTTAGCAGCTATTGGTGCTGGAGTAGCAATTGGTTTTGCTGGATTAGGTTCCGGTTTAGGGCAAGGTATGGCAGCTGCTGGTTCTGTAGGTGCAGTTGCAGAAGATAACGATATGTTTGCAAGGGGTATTATTTTCTCCGCGTTACCAGAAACTCAGGCTATTTATGGGTTCTTGGTTGCAATCTTATTATTAGTATTCTCAGGATTATTAGGTGGAGGACAAGGATTACCTACCGAAGCAGGTATTGTAGCTATTGGTGTAGGTGCTTCCATTGGTTTCGCTGGTTTAGGTTCCGGTATGGGACAAGGTATGGCAGCAGCATCATCTGTTGGTGCTATCGTAGAAGACAATGATATGTTTGCTCGTGGTATTATCTTCTCTGCATTACCAGAGACACAAGCTATTTACGGTTTCTTGATTGCTATTTTACTTATGGTATTCGGTGGAATCTTAGGTTAAGGAGGCAATTTATATGAGCTCAGGCACAGATAAAATTGTTTCAAGCATTATGTCTGAAGCCCAAGAGAAAGCTGATCTAATCATACAAGATGCAAATGCTGATGCTTCAGCAATTACCACAAAAGCTGAAAAAACTGCAGAAGCAGAAAAACTTAAAATTTTAGAAAATGGTAAAAAACACTCTGATATGAGATATCAGCAAATTATCTCTGAAGCTAAGATGAATGCTCGTAGAGCAAAATTAGGCGCTAAAGAAGAAGTAATCGAAGCGGCTTTCAATCAAGCAACTGGAGAATTAAAAGCAAAGGCAGCTGATAATGATGATGATTATAAAAATTCATTAGCAAAAATGATTCAAGAAGCTGCTCAAGAAATTGGTCATAATGATTTAATTATCCATTTAAACGAAGCCGATACAAATAACTTTAAAAAAGACTTATCTTCAAGTGATAGTTTTGAAATTGATGGCATTAAATTCACATTAGGCGAACCTATTAAAGCTATTGGTGGAGCTATCTTAAAAACTAGTAATGGAGATATTGAAGTAAATAATACAATAGAAGCTAGATTAGAAAGATTTAAAAGTATCTTACGTAGTGAAGTTGCTGAAGTTTTATTTAAATAATTAGGAGGATAAATATATGGCAGATGAAATTGCTACCTTAATAAGTTCTGTAGGGCTAACATCAGAAACATTTCTTGTATTCTGTATTATAGCAATACTTGTTGTAGGTGCAGTCGTTGTAATCATTACATCTAGACCAATTTTGGACATTTATCCTTATCTTAACCCAAGTGCAAGAGTAAGAGCTAGAAAAGGAAGATTATTTGATGAAAAACAAATTTCTGAAATTGTTGAAACCAACAATGTTGAAGAAGTTGAAAATTATCTCAGAGGTGTTCCTGAATATGCTGATGTTTTAGATGAATATCCACTCGATAAAGCATTAGATGTTGAACGTGCAAACACTTATGACTTTGTTTCAAGATTAGCTCCTAAAGATATTAAAGATCCATTTGTTGTAATGTCTAAAAAAGCGGATATTGACAATATTAAAAGTCTCTTAACTGCTAAAGAAGTTGGACTTACACCTGAAGAAACAAAAGAATTGTTAATTCCTTCTGGATCATTATATTCTGATTTAGAATCTTTAGTTGATGCTGACAGTGTAACTGACATTGTTACAAGTTTAGATGGCACTGAATATGCTGCAGCTTTAGAAGATGCTCTTCCACAATATGAAAATACTAAAATGATTCTCCCATTAGAATCTGCTTTAGATAAATATTATTTGGGCAAATTATTACGTTCTACTGATGTTCCTTCCGATGAAAATAAACAGATTTTATATTCTTATGTTGGAACTCAAGTTGATGTAGCTAATCTAAAACTAATTATAAGGGCAAAAGAAGATGGTCTTGATTATGATGCAATCTCACCTTATATATTAGAAGAAGGATACCAATTACGTGAATGGAAACTTAAAGATTTGATGGAATCTCCTGATGTTACAAATGTTGTATCAGGTTTAGAAGGAACAAAATATGCTGATGCATTAACAGATGCAATGCCAGTTTACAATGAAACTGGTTCTGTTGCAGTATTTGAAAAAGCATTAGATGTTTACACTTCAGAATATTCAAAATCTTTAGCATCTAAAAAACCATTAGGTATTGGTCCAATTATTGGTTATTTAAGTCAAAAAGAAAATGAAATTAAAAATTTAAAAATTATTGCAAGAGCAAAAAGAGAAGCAGACTTCCCTAATTCTAAAATCATGGAGATGTTAATAT
>JAZUAV010000023.1:0-8346 GCA_045638165.1 Methanobrevibacter sp. | reverse complement strand
CTAGGGGTATGATTCCTCTTTGACGTGGAGGAGATCACGAGTTCGAATCTCGTTCGGTCCATATGCCATGGTAGTTCAGATGGGAGAACGCTAGACTGAAGATCTAGATGTCGCTGGTTCAAGTCCGGCCCATGGCATCCTTTTAATTACTTTTTTTTTTAAAAAGAGATTTTTAATTCTTGATGATGGATTTTTGCTTAATTTTAAAAAAAATAAGAAGAAATTACCCTATTTTTTGGTTAGGGTAATTGGTTTTGGTGTTACTTGTGTGTTTTCCCTTAATTCTTTGTAGCTTTTTACAATTTCATATCCATAATTACTTGCAATTTTATCTGCTCCTGCAGTTAAGACCTGGTTAGCAATTTTATAACTGTCAATTCCACCATACATTTCGATTTTGATTTTTGGAGCATATTTCTGGATAATGTTGATATCATTCACGATTTCATAGATGTGACATGGAGCTACAAATCCTGTTGAATTTTTAATGAAGTCCGCCCCAGCCTTTTCGGCAACCTGTACGACAGCTGATTTTTCAGCATCTTCAAGCGCTTTGACTTCGATATTCAGTTTTAAGATTTTGTCTCCCATTACTTTTTTGATTTCTTCGATTTCCTTTCCAATCAGATTGTATTTTTTATCTTTTAAATAGCTTAGGTTAACGACCACCTCTATTTCATCAACTCCTTTGTCAAGTAAGGATTTAACTTCAGCTATTTTGGTTTCGCTATCTTCAAAACCTAATGGAAATCCCACTACACTTCCAACCTTAATATCTGTGTCTTTTAAAGTTTCTTTAGCTAATGAAACATAGGTTGGGGAAACAATCACAGAATTAAATGTGGATTCCTTAGCTTTTTGTAAAAATTCCTTGATTTCCTCTTCTGAGATGATGTTGTTTAAATTAGTATAATTTATGTAACTTGCTAACTCTTTTGAATTTTTTATATTGTACATATTATCACTCTCATATAATTAGTTAGTATTTATACGAATGGTCTATTTAAATATTTTCATATTAATTTTTTCATCATATACGGTCCGACCTTTTCATATCCGAATTTGCGATAATAGTTTCTGGAACCGATTCCGCTGATTATTGCGACTTCTTCTTTTCCATTATCGATAGCTAGATTTTCAGCTTCGTTTAATAGTTTTTCACCAAATCCCGTATGCTGGCCTATTTTAGGATTTTTATCTCCTATCTTAATCATATTTCCATAAACGTGCAGTTCACGGACAAGTGCTGTTTTATCGCTTATTTCCTCTCTAAAATGATTTTTTGATGGGAATCTTAATCTTAAAAATCCAGCTATGCTTTCTTCATTAATGTCTTCAATGGATAAGAAGTTTTCAACACCGCCACATGCAGTGTAAGTCTCTTTAAATAATTCAAAGTCATCCAAGGAATAGTTCTGTGTGGTCTTTTTATGGCCAATTTCACGACATCTTATGCATTGACAGTTGATGTGATCTTGTTCTAGCTTATTGTAGACCAATTCTCCCAGGTTGGATTTTTTGACACCAGCCTCAATTAATGTAGATGGGATGTCCCTTTGAATTCTCATTGTCCTGACCCATTTTGGAAGGATTTTTTTAATTTTAACTATTAAATCCACTGCTTCCTCATCGGTATATGGCGCATATTTTCCTTCTTTCCAAAGGTCATATAATTCGCTGCCTTTAGTCACAAGGCAAGGGTATATTTTAAGCATATCCGGTTTGAAATTGTCATCGCTAAATAACTGCTTAAACATTTTCAAATCTTGTTTTTCATCAACGAATAACCCGGGCATCATGTGCATGGCCACTTTTATGGCCGAATCCCTTAACAGTTGATTGGCTTCAATCACATCAGCAATTGTATGGCCTCTTTTTATTTTTACATACAAATCATCTGATAATGTTTGAACACCAAGTTCAACTCTTGTAACTCCAAAGTCTAACATTCTGTTGATATGTTCCCTTTTGCAGTAGTCAGGACGTGTTTCAAAGGTCATTCCAACACATCTTACTTTTGAATTCTCGTTAGCTTTTTGAACGTCACGGATTAAGACATAATCGCTTGGAGGATATGTTTTTAAAATTCCTTTTTCAAATCCTCTTATTTCATCATAATCTAAGTTGTAATCAAAGTTATTAGGCTTATTCTCAATAATCAATCCAAAATCAGTCATTGCTTTTAGACATTGTGATGTGAACCATTCCTGATAGGATAAATCTCTTGATGGGAATGTTCCTCCCATTATAATTAATTCAACCTTGTCTATAGGGTGGCCTATCTTTTTTAGCTGTTTTAACCTATTGAAACATTGAACATATGGATGGAATTCATACATTCTTCCTCTTAATGCAGCTGGTTCTTCACCAGTATAACTTGGAGGTGCTATATCGCTTTCAGGACAATAGAAGCATCTTCCATGAGGGCATTTGTGGGGATGGCACATTACCGCAACTATTGCAACACCTGACATTGTTCTTGTTGGTTTCTTCTTTAATATTCCAGAAACAATTTCCTTTTCTTCGGGTTTTGCATACTCTAAAATGTCAGCATTACTCATGAATCTTGATAGTTTTAAGTCGCGACATAGCTGTCTTTTTTCAACTTCTAAGTCACGTCGAGTAGATATTTTTCCATTAAGAATATCATCAATTATTATTCGACATGCTTTTTCCATTATTACACCATTTTTCTTAAATTTAATAGTTAATTTTATATACTTGCGTCATTTAAATAGTTAATGTTTTATTATATATAATTCAAATAATTATATAATAGGTGATACTATGAAAATTAAAGAATTTATAGGTTCTACTGTTTTAGATAAAAATGCAAATGTAGTTGGAAAAATTGATAATGTAGATTTTGACCCTGAAACTGGTAAAATTGAAACTATTTATTTAACTTTACAAAAAAATATCTTTTCTAGAGATGAACTTGAAATCAGTTTTGAGGATGTTGCAACCATTGGAGCATATGTTATCTTAAACAAAGAGATTCCAAAAGAAGTTGAAAAAGAAGAAAAAGCTGAAGAAGCAGCAGCTGAAACTACTACTGTTGAAATCGAAGATGAATAGATCCACTATGGTTTTTGATGCAAGAGATAAAGAACTTGCTGTTGGCGATCATGTCAGATATGTTGAAACAGGAACAATTGGTAAAGTTGTTGATTTAAAAATAGAAAATGACATTGATTGGGTAAATATTGAAAAAACTGGTTTATGGTATCGCTCAAAATTAGTGGAATTGCTTGATGAGAAAGATTTGAAGAAAGAATCTTTCGATGACGATGGTGATGATGAGATTGATATTGAAGCATTAAAAGAAAAAGCATTGGATTTAGAAAACATTGAACTAGATTCTAATGTTGCTGAAGGTGGAGGTTAAACTCCTCTTTTTTTTATTTTTTTAATTACTTGTGAATGATTTAATTTTTGAAGCCAATTTTGGACCGATTCCGTCTATTTTTTGCAACTCATTTTCAGAGACATTGCTTAAATCGGTCCCGAATACATTGACTAAATTTCTAGCTCTTTTTCTTCCAAGACGTTTAATGCCAACAACTAAGGGGATGATGTCTTTTCTAACACCATAATATAATCTGGCGGACAGCATATCAAATTCTTTTAAGTTTGAATAATCCCCTAATACTTCTGATGTTTTTTTGGCAAATATCACAAGTCTTGAAGCTTCATAAGCTGATCTCCTAGTTGAAGCTGAATAAACATTGTATCTATTTTCAATTTCATATTCGCTTCTTTCATCAATCCATTCGATTAGAGATACTGTTGTTGCTTCAGGGTTTCCAATATCAACTGCAAACAGTCCTGCTTCAGATAATTTATCCCGCACGGGATCTTTTGATTTTCTTCCTTTAAATGATATTAACGGCAAGTCTGGAGTTTCAGACAATGCATAAATAAACTCTTCTTCATTAAAGTTACTTATGCCTGAAATATATTCTTTGATTTTCACTGCCGTTTCAACGGCATAATTCGATCTGGCTATTAGATTGCCGAAGTCAGTAGCTTTAAGACCTTCGGGTGTTGCTCTGATTATGCCATTTTGAAGTAAAAATTGTAGTGCGGTTTCAAGTTCATATTTTAGACTATCTTCCGCAAACAGTGACATTGATGGGTTGTTGCTCATTTGGTAGCCGTAAAGTGTTTTTCCAAAAAATTCTGTTAATTCTTCTAGATTTTTAGAAAGTGAGGATGCAATTTGTGCTATAATCTGTCTATAGATTGCATCTTTATTATCAACTAATTTTGAATTGGTTAGTTCAATATCTCCTTCAATATAATATTCCTCTAAGTTTAAGGCTTCATCCATTGTTTTTGCAATTAGATAGGAATATCCCACATCATCGTATTGTGGTCTTCCGGCCCTACCGGACATCTGTTCATAATCAAAAACAGGAATCGGTTGAGGACCGTTACTGGTCCAGCGTGTATGGTCCCTTATTACAACAGATTTTGAAGGAAGATTAACTCCATACATCAGACTTGGAGTTGCAGTAATCATTAAAATGTTTCCTTTCCTGAATTCATCTTCGATAATTTCTTTTTGTTCATTAAATAGTCCTGCATGGTGAAATGCCACTCCCTTTTCGGCAACTTCAGCTAGTTTAAGGCAGGTGCTTGTTGGAAGGGAACCCTTTTTCTTTGGAACCTCAAGCAGTTTTTCTGAAACTTCCTTGAATCTTTTTCTTTGTTCCACATTGATTTTTTTATTGATTTTTCCAGAAACATAAGTTGCAAGGCTTTCCGTAAATCTCCTTGTTGAAACAAAAGCCAGTGCTTGGGATTTGTCTTTGATGGCTTTTTCAATTACTTTTACAACAACATCATTTTTGTTTTTTGTATTGAACATTTCAGCATCCAAAACTTCCTTATGCAAAGGCACGGGTCGGTAGTCATGTTCGACGCAGGTTCCTTCAAGCCAGCCCTCAATCTCTTCAATGTTTCTTAAAGTTGCTGAAAGGGCAATTATTCTCATGCTTGGGTTGATGATTTTTGCTCTTGTAATTGCAGCTTCAAGCGTAGGGCCCCTACTGTATTCTCCGATCATATGGAATTCATCAATAATTAATGTATCAACATCACGCAGTGCATCCCATGAGAATCTTGTAAGTGCATCAAATGATTCAAATACCATAACTGATAAATCTGCGCTGGACGGATGTTTTCCTACATGGATTCCATGCTCTTCAAATGCTTTAAATTCTTTTACCTTTTCATTCTGTATTGAAAGAAGTGGAGCTGCATAAACGGCTTTCCCTCCATTAAGAATAGTTTTAAGTGCGGGCAATACTCCTAAAACAGTTTTTCCACTTGCTGTGGGAATACAAATGATGTAATTTGATTTGTCATCCAAATATCCGGATTCAATCACAGCTTTTTGGGCAGGATTGAACTCTTCAATGTAAGGATATGCGCTATTAATTATTTTTTTGATATCAGTTGGTAGATTCTCCATATTAATCATTTAAATCTTTTTTTCTTATTAATAATATATTTTTGTAGAGAGCATTTGAAATCTAATGCAGGTGGTAACAATTATATATTAGTTAAAATAAACTAGGTTTAACTAAAAAATTAAAATGTGGAGACTATATAATGGCAATTAAAGTAGAAGTATTTTCAACCAATTCTTGTCCTCATTGTCCTTCAGCAATCGATGCAGCTCAAGTAGCAAAAGATAAATTGGGCGATGCAATTGATGTGGAAGTTGTTAAAATTGATGAAAGCGAAGAAAACAGACAAAAAGCTATTGAATATCAAATCATGGCTGTACCTACTATTGTTATTGATGGTGAAGTAACCTTTGTTGGTGCACCTAGTGTTGACGAACTTATAGAAAAACTCGAATCTTTATAAGATTCTTTCTTTTTTATCTTTTTTTTATTAAAAATGACTAATGATAATTATACTGGAGTTACAACAGGTACTGTGGCTACTGCCTGCTCACTAGCTGCTTTGGATGCAATTTTGGATACTCCTGATATTGCATGTGTCAAAGTTGATACTCCTAAAAAAACATTAGATATCATTATTGATGAGTGTAAACGATTATCTTCTTTTAAAGCTTATGCCGTAGCTCATAAAAATCCTTACAATGACCCTGATGTCACTGTTGATTTGGCTATTGTGTCAACTGTGGAGCTGCTGGATGCGGATGATGAAACAAAAGTTATCATAACCGGTGGCGAAGGCGTTGGTAAAATTACAAAGCCTGGCCTTCAGATACCTGTCGGTGAATATGCAATCAATCCGGTTCCTCGCAAAATGATTTTTAAAAATTTGGAAGACAAAATCCCCGAAGGCAAAGTAGCTAAAGTAACCATCTCCATTCCTGAAGGTAAAAAAATCGCTAAAAAAACTATGAATCCCAAATTGGGTATTATTGATGGAATATCCATTCTTGGAACAACCGGCATTGCAAGGTCAATGTCAAATGATGCATATAAGAATTCCATTGTCACACAATTGGATGTGGCTTTAGCTTCAAATATTAAAGATTTGGTTTTTGTTCCAGGCAATATCGGTGAGAAATTGGCTTTGGAGAATCTGGACATAACTAAAGAACAAATTGTTCAAACAGGCAATTTTGTAGGGTTCATGTTTGAAGAAGCTGAAAAAAGAGGAATTAAGGAATTCACTTACTTTGGCCATATGGGCAAACTGATTAAAGTTGCTGGGGGAATATTTGACACAAAGCATGCGGTTGCTGATGGAAGGCGTGAAATAATGGTTACTCATGCGGCATTGTGTGGCGTTGATGGACAAAACTTGCAAAAATTATTTGATTCAAAAACAACTGATGACATGATGTCCATTTTAGATGAATTGGGCGTTTCATTTGAAGTTTCAAATAGCATTGCCAAAGCCATTCACGATAGATGTAAACAGCGTTTTGATTTGGACTTGAATGTTATTCTTGTTGATATGGAAGGAAATTATCTGAATGATGTTAAAAAATAGGGATGTTAAATTAATCAACATCCGCTTTTAATCCCCAATCGTATTTTTTATCTAATGCTAGGAGTATTACAATCGGAATCACCATTAGAACAATATTCAGTATAAGTTCAGATATGCCGTCTCCAGCTGCACTTCCTTGAAGACCCAATCCAAGTGCAATAGACACGAACATATTATTTGTGGCATGCATGGCTGAAGGCGCTTCTATGCCTTGTCCATACCATGTTAAAAGACCATATCCAAATCCTGTACAAAACACCCCTGTTGCGGCCATCATATTATAATTGTGCATTGCTGTAAATACTGCCGCTTGAATGATAATTGCTAAAATAGGTATTTTAATCCATGACCCAAAACTTTGCATTAAAAAGATACGGCACAAATATTCTTCTGCAAATCCCTGTAATATAGGCAGAGTCAGACATAATATGAATGTGATTATTGTAAAATTATTTACAATTGATTTTCCGGAAGTAAAAATCTCAAATCCCATAAATATTACGTATATGAGTAATGTAATAATAAATGATTTAAAGTAAAGACTCCAATTCCATTTCCTAACTGGAGCGATTTGGGTCGAAAAGGGGATTTTATACATTAATCTGGTTCCAATATAAATACCGGGAATCAGTGCAATGACTGTAAGCATGGTAAAAACAAAGGAATCCACTGGATTTGTATGTTTCATTCCCATAATTACCATTATAACTGCGGATAATGCTAGGGCAACCACACCACAGATAATAAATATTAAAACAGGTTTATAACCTGCATATGCATCCAACGTTTTTGGAAATGTTGTAAAATCATTTCCTTCACTTTTTTCAAATAATTTTGATAAATTCATAAAGGTTACTCCTTTTTTTAGATAATTGTTATTATTTCATTTAAATGATTTAAGCTTATTGATTAAATTTTGAAAACTTGCTCATAAAGGGTCTGTTTCATCCATTGCTTCATTTGCCACTGTAACGGTGATGCTGATTGTCATCAGGTCTTGGTTTTTAGAAAGGTAGTAATAATTCATATATTATTTAAACAATGACCTTAATATATAATCATAATTATCAAGAGGTTTATTTTTATGAAAATAGCTATGGTTGGTCAATTTCCACCTCATGTCGGTGGTGTTGGTGTTCATATTCACACGTTATCAAAGGAACTTGTAAAACAAGGTCATGAAGTTTATGTAATCACATATCCTCACAAAGATATTAAAGATATTGATGGCATTCATGTAATTGGTACTAAAGGCCTTAATATTCCTGGTGTTAGAGGTTTAATGTTTAAAAAGAATGCTAAAAGAGCGTTAGAAGATCTTTTAAAAAAAGAGGATATTGATATTATTCATGGACATTATCT
>JAZUAV010000022.1:0-40066 GCA_045638165.1 Methanobrevibacter sp. | reverse complement strand
GAAATTTTCTAATTTGATAAACTGACAATTTAAATGACAATTAGCTTTAATATGTGTTTTATAGCTTCCTTTTTTTACACATAGTTCAATAAACCTGTACTATTTCCACTTTAAAAACAACAAAATATTATTGATACTTTTTATAGGATGTGATACTAATTATTATAATCTAAGAGCTAAAAGTAATAATTATTTTGTATATTATATGGAAAATATTCTTGTTAATATTTATCCTTTCATTGTTTTATAAATTTTTTGTTGCTTAATGAACAAAAACTATGGGTGTAGTTACTATTTTCCAATATTGAAAAACATTTGTTCTTTATATTAATTTTCACTAACAGAATGTTTGTTCTCCAAATCATTTAATAATCATAAAATATAAATTTAATTAATACAATAAGGAGGAAATCATTATGAATAAAAAGATAGTGTTTGCATTAATTGTAGTGGGTTTGCTTGCTGTTTCCGCAGTCAGCGCTCAGAATTCATTATTTCTGAACAGTAATAATGATGATTCTATGTATCAAGTCTCTTTAATGCAGGCTTTCATGCATGGAGAGTATGGTGGAGTAATCACCGTAGGAGATTTTAAAACACATGGTGACATTGGTCTTGGAACATTTGAAGGTGTAAACGGTGAGATGATCGTTTTGGACGGTGTTGTTTATCAGGCAGCTGCTGATGGAAGCATTAATGTCATGCCAGATAATGAAACTATACCATTCGCCACAATCACCAAATTTGATGAAGATGGAAACATAACCAATATAACTGCTAAGAATTTTGATGATTTAACCGGTCAATTGGACAAAGAAATTGAAAAATATGGTACTAACAACATGTATGTAATCAAAATCAAAGGTGATTTTTCAAATATTACCGTTAGAAGCGTTGAAAAACAGGAAAAACCATATAAGGAATTCACCGAAGTTGCAGCAGTAGACCAAAAGGTATTCAACCACACTGACCAGACCGGAACACTTGTGGCAGTATATTTCCCTGAATACATGAATGAGTTGAACATGCACGGTTGGCATCTTCATTTCCTGTCTGATGATAAGACAAAAGGAGGTCATGTCCTAGGATTCAATAATTTTAGCGGATCAGGTCAAATTGATGAAATCCACGAATTCAAAATGATACTTCCAAGTGATGACACATTTGCAAAAATGAACTTCACAGAAGACATGTCAAATAAAATCAGCAGCGTAGAATAACTCTTTGAGTTATTCTCTTTTTCCATTTTTAAGATAAACTTGAACTAAACTATTCATTGGGAAATTTGATAATCTGGTTTTAATATAAACAGTAATTCCCATAATAATAAAAGAAAAAAGGGAAATTAGATTTTAAAGAAATCTTTAGCCCAATTTAATTAATTAGGTGATTTTATTATTATTTGCGCATTTTTTAAAACATTCACGGTCTATTTTAAGTATTAATGCAATATTTTTAGGTTCTTATTCATCACCATATATTGCATTTTACTTGTTCTTGTATTAATCAAATGCTTCCAATTCATTTTTAGATACTTTTTCTTCATTTCTTAAGGCTTAAGAGGGCTAAAAAATCTAGTAAATCTTTCCTGTATCAAATCAGAATATTAATTTTTTGTTTATGCTTCATGTGAATTGGTGGGCTAATAAATCAATACATTTTTTATATTCAAAATCAAAAATTAAAATATGAAAGGGATTTTTGAATTTGTCGAGAAATATTTTTTTATAGTAATATTGTTGGCAGTAGTTATTTCTCTAGTTTATCCAAATTCATTTAAATGGGTTTTAAGTGAATATAATGGCATCAACATTATCAATTTACTTTTAAGTATTGTTCTTTTTACAATGGGAACCACATTGAAATTGGACGACTTCATTAATGTTTTCAGAAATCCTAAAGAAATTGCAGTTGGAATTTCAGCACAATATGTCATAATGCCACTTATTGCCTTTGCTCTTGCAAGTGCATTTTCTCTTGATGCTGCTTTGACGGTTGGACTTATTCTTGTTGGAACTGTGCCTGGAGGAACTGCATCTGATGTCATTACTTTTCTTGCAAGGGGGGATGTGGCATTGTCTGTTTCTTTGACTGCAGTTTCTACCGTGATTTCACCCATATTAACCCCAGTAATCACGTTATTGTTAATTGGCAATCAAATTCAATTCAATCCGGTTGATTTGTTCAGTTCAATTGTTGAAATAGTGATTGTCCCAATTATTTTAGGTTTAATCTTGAATTACAAATTCCCTAATTTTTGTGAAAGATTAAAAGATTATTTGCCTACAGTATCCTCAATTGTAATTTGTTTAATAGTTGCAGGTGTGATTGGAGCCAATAAGCAATCTATTCTAACTTCATCTGCTATAATACTCATTGTTATTACTCTACAGTATATTCTTGCAATGTTAATTGGATTTGGACTGGGTTACCTTGCAGGAATGGGCAGAAAACAGATAATTACAATAGCTATCGAATTGGCATTTCAAAATTCAGGTTTGTCAACCAGCCTTGCAAAAACCCATTTCCCAAGCTTGCCCCAGGCAACAGTTCCCGGAGCGCTTTATTCTGTCTTGCAGAATTTTGCAGGGTCAATTCTTGCCTATGCATTCAGAAAATATCACTCCTAACGGTAAGAATACATATATTCTTCATGCCAATGTAATTTGTTGACTATACTTTTACAGGCTGTCCTTTTGTTTCTGTCAAAAGTTAGTTGAAAGAGGGACATTCTCGATTTCAGAATTAAATGTTGAAATGTTCAGGGATTGTGGTAATTAATAATAATATTATGCAGTTGTATTTGAATTTTCAATCTTGTCTTTATCATCAATGAATAATAGGGTCAAAATAAGCATCACAATATGTAAAACAAGTAGAATCAATGAAGTCTGGTTGAATGCTACAACTGATGCTGTATTGTGACCTATGGCACCTCCTGCCAAAACAGCCACTATAACAACTACAATTGATGATCCGATTGCTGCAAAAATCTGTCTTAAGGTATTGTTGACTGCAGTTCCGTCCTCGACATTATCGGATACCATGGTCAAAGTCCATGTTGAGGCAGGCATCAAGACCAAACCGGCACCGATAAGACGGATTGACTGGGTTATGGCCATGAATTCAAATGAAGAATCCTGAGTATAGAACATCATGGATGCAAATCCGATTATGGAAACAATGCACCCCATAATCAAAACCTTTTTGATTCCTATTCTATTCGTAAGCAATGGGCCTATGATATTGAAGATAATTATCATCAATCCCCCCGGCAGAAGCACTGAAGCTGAAATGATTGCCGAATTGTAGGCTACGCCCTGAATGAATATGGGGATAAGTGCAGTACACCCGTTCAAGCATGAAAAGAGAATGCAGATAAAAGTTGTGCCCACTAGGAAATACCTGTTTTTAAGTATTGACAGGTTAATCAAAGGTTTGTCCAATTTTGATTGACGTTTTACAAATAGGATTAAAGTTATAATTCCAATGATTATCGGCAAAATTACAAGATAATGTGTAAATCCATAATCCGCAACATTTGTAAAGCCTAGCATCACTCCAGAACATCCAAGCACTGACAATACCACAGACAAATAGTCGAGAGGATAATCTTCAGTAGGAGTATTGTCCTTTACAAAGAATGTGCCTAAAACTAAAATGATTATTGTGGCTGCAGTGAAAAACGAAAACAGTTCTCTCCAGCCATATAATGTTATTACGAATCCTCCTATAAATGAACCGATGACTGGAGTTATTGCAATAACCAAACCATATAATCCCATATAAGTTTGCCATTTCTCTTCAGGAATGGTTCTCAAGAGCAAAATCTGGACATAAGGCATTATAATACCGTTTCCAATAGCTTGAAGAACTCTGCCAACAATTAACACAATTAATGATGTTGAAAAATAGCATATGATTGATCCCAAAAGAAATGTGATTAATGAAAAGAAAAATATTGTTCTTGCACTGAATCTGCGTGATATATAAGCGCTTAAGGGAATCATAACTCCTACAACAAGCAAAAATGCGGAATAGGACCACTGCGCCTGTGTTGATGAAACAGAAAAGTCGCCCATCAGATAAACGACTCCTGTTGTAATAATTGATTGGGCTATGGTTACTAGGCTTGCAGCTAGAATAAACAAAACCAATAGCGACATCCGATTGTTTAATTTGATATTCATCTTTTCACTAAATTAAGTTATAATTCATGAATTGAAATTCACATTAACGGAAAGGTTTTCAAATGTTAAATCTAATTTTAACTTCCATATGGAATTTTATAACTCGAAATTGAAACTTACCGCTGTAAATTTCATTCCACTGTCTCTAATCTTTTTAGATTTTATGTCAACATCTCCATATTCTTTTAGGAAAGTATTAATCTCTTTTGAGACTGCATTGTAATTTTTCCTGTCATAAACCCTATAATTCCCCATGAATTTAACTGTTTCACTTTTATTTAGGACATTCACATTGTCCATTCTGAATGATTCGTTGTTCTTCTCTAAAACGGAGTTTACTTTGGTTACTATCTCTTTTGATTTTTGTTTTTTCTTCATCAGTAATCATGTTGTCCTCCTCATTATTCTTCGAATTGTTTATCACTATTTTTCCTATTGATATGCTAGATTTCTTTGTTCTTATAATCTGTGGAAGTTTAACATTATTAGTAGTTGAATAATGTGGCTCAATGTGTTTAATTAACTTATTTTCTAGGGGATATTATTGATAAAAGTAATAGCTACTTTTTTTCTTTTAATTTATCATGATTTTTATATTAGAGGTAGGTTCAATCATGAATTCTAAATCTTTATCCTCCTCCAGGAATAGTATATTTATCATTAACACCGTAAAATATGCCGGTGCCTTTTCTTTTTTTGTTTACATTTAATAATGAATTATTGAATATTATGTTCAATAGATTATATCCGTCCTTATCGATGAAATCTGTTAGGGGAGTGTTGTTTTGCCGTATATTCAATGCATCTTTTTCAATGTCGAAGCATGCTGCATAGATTATTTGAGCTGAATTTTCCTCATCAGACTTTGGAGGATACTTTTCTGTCAAGTCCTCTGATTTCAAATAATCCTGGAAGTTTTTCCATTCCTTTTTGATTTGCTTTCCTTTGCTTGTCAATTTGGATTTTTGCAGGATACCATTATAGTTTTCACCATCATATCCGTTTTCACTTTTAAGGGCGTTGACAAATTCATTAAGATCATCTTCAAACTTATTGGCAACTGAAGTAATGTTGCTTTGTTTTGCCATAGCTTTCAAGTTGAATTTCTTATTTTTATTCATGTTTTTGAGCAGTTTAATTGCCTGTGTTTCGGAAGTCTTAAGCTCTCCTTTATTTGCTATTCTAAGAGTAATTTTCTTCATGACTTCCATATCTTCAGCATTTAATTTCTTACCTACGTCATATGAATCCTCCAAATCAATATCGCATTTGACTTGACCTTTATCGATTAAATCAAGTATTGTAAGTGACAATGCACTCACACCAATTTTGTTATTTTTTGAAAACAGTATTGATATCATTGGATATGAATCATCACTAGGAGGATTTTTGATAGTTTCATCAGCTTGATTCTTATTGCCTAAACCTAACATATTGCTCAACTCCAAATATTTTTTTATTCATCCTCTTTTAAGGATTCTACATAAGCTTCATGAATTTCTTCGGCCAATTCATCGTTTCCTTCAATGATTGGTCCGGTGTAATCACAGTCTCTGCAAACGCATTGTGACCAGTTTTGAGGGATAATCCAGTCGACATTTCTAGATCCACATCTTGGACAAATTTTATGCATCTTCATTTTCCGATTCTCCTATATTATTTTTTGGTTTTCAGACTAAAGCAGCTCAGAATAAAAGTAAAGAGCCGACCAATAAGAATAGTATGTTTTTGAAGTAAGAGTTATTTATGAATTCCATATTTATCACCGTGAGTTAATTTGAATCAGTGTGTGATTTTTTGAAATTCAATTCATAAACACAATTAATAATATTAAACATGGAGTATATAAAGATTTTCGAATGTAAGTGCTCACTGTCATCTTTAATTAATAAAAAAGAAGGAATAAATTGCCATTTTAAAAAATAATTTAAATTAATCGTTTATTATTTTGATTCTGTTATGGTTGTTCTTCTTGGGAAACATTCGTTTCAAATCAATCACGTAGTTTCAAAATCCCTTTCTTACTAACAACTTCATTGATTCCTGAGTTCTTTATCATTCTGAAGCATATCGGGCAAGGTTCTGCATCTTCTATTTCCACCCAATCCCCATCATCATACTTTTCTCCAGCTAGGTAAATTGTTGAGCCAAGCATATCATTTCTTCTTGCACTGATCATTGCATTTTGTTCGGCATGGACTGAAAAACAATCATTATAGTTGCCAGAATTGGATGGAAGGTTCATTCTTTGACAGTCTCCTCTATCACAACAGTTTTCATCCCCTCTTGGATTTCCATTATATCCTGTGCTAATTATTTCATCATTATTGACTATTACTGCTCCGTAGCGTCTCTTTAAACAGGTGCTTCTTTTTGATACCACAAGAGCGATTGCAAGATAATACTCAGTTTTACTCATACGATTTGCATTGTTTTCATCTGCCATATCCATAATCCCCTTTCATTTAAAAATAACTATTTAAGAATTAAAATTAATCTTATAATTATATTATCTTTTGATTAAAAATATTAATATATCTTTAGTAGATGGTTGGTTGTTAATGTCCTATTTTTTTTGCTGTGATTCGATATAAACAAGTTCCTTATGATAATATTTTTCGACATTGGTATTTGGCCATATGTTGGGTTCGCTTTTTAAATCCTCAAAGTATAAAATTGAACCATTAGTGATATTTTCCAATTTGATTTCAGTTGAATTAGAATGTTTGAGTATATCAAATCTGTTGTCTTGTTCGACTGCGAATTTTTCGGCAGTTCCGTTTTTTAGTTCCCGCATACAGTTATACGAATTTGAAAACTTGTCATTTTGAGGCAGATAAAACATCAAAAGCAAAGAAATAATAACGACAATTATGACCATTTTTTTAAAATCGCCGTTTTTGAAGTTAAAAGTTATAAACTCTTTTTTCTGCAAAAAGCTTATTATAAACGTATAATTTATCCAGCTTAACAACATAAAAGTTATCCAGATAACATTGGTTACGCGAGCCGCTCCAAAATCGCTCATTGCATAATAAGGCACGGCAAACATGCCCGCGATAACTATTAATGAAAAAATTAGGAATGCCAATAAATTGTTTATATCAATTTTATCCTTAATATTTTCTGAAATCTTTAAAGATAATGGAGTCATAATTATTAAACTCAACATCCATTTAAAGTTCATCCAGTTTACTAAAACGCTTTTGAGATGTCGAAAAGTACTAATAAAAAGCTGAATGATGCTGGATGGAACTAATCCTTCTTGGATAAGTGCTTCTTGGCGAATTGCAGTGCCCGGTGCAATATACATTATGATAAATCCAATTATTGCAAGTACCAATGGTAAAAGGGAATAATATCTTCTTTTCTTTAGAATCAAGAATACTGTAAACATTAGCATGAATAAGATATTTGCAAATGCAGTTACATGATTTCCTCCCGAAGTAAAAAATGAAATTGCTGCGCAAAAAGCTAATAATAAATAAAATTTTTTATCATTTTTATCCATATAAAACAATTTAACTAATAAACAACACCCTAGAAGATTAGTGAATGCCCAGGGGATATAATTCATAGCCCCATTATACCAAAACAGTCCTTGATTGGGTGAGGGCAGTGATAAATTTAGAATAGTTAAAATAAGCAAAGAAAAAGTTAAGACAAAAATTTTTCTTTCTTTAATAAAAACTTCATTTAAGATTTTCAGAGAAAAGTATAAACAAACAAATTCAAGAAGCAGTATTATTAAACAAGTTAAGCTATAATATTGTTCACCAAAAATTGCAGGTTGCAGAGATAAGATAAACGCGGAGGAATACAATCCCTGCCAGGTATTGTAATATTCTATGTCTGTTTTAATTGCCGAATCAATTATATCTAATAGATTCCCGCCATTTTGAACCGCCTCATGAGTTAAAAGGGAATAGCCAAAATCATCGGCTGAAGGCCTATCATAACTTCCAACCATAATTAATGGCATCAATAAGAATATGCAAACAGCAATAATTAAAAAATAATATTTGTTTTTTCTAAAATTTAGTTTATCCATTTCTCCACCATAATAAGATTAAAAGCCATTAAAATATATGAAAAGGATAGTTTAAATATTTTCTTATAGAATCTTTAAACTTCAGTGAATTTGTTCAAAGATTTATAAAATATCAAGTTTATTTTACAAATCATTTTTCTAAAAAGTTGTAGTTTTGAATATTTTCAATGAGTGGGTATGTTCAAACTTCAGGGAAGGTGCAGGAATATCTGGGCTTCTTTAAGTCGAGGATGAATTGTACAAAAGGAGTGGAGATATTATTTTCATATGCTCTCTTGCTTTTTTCACATGAAAAATAAATTATGATGTTTTTAGAACTTTTCTAGAATTCTTGCATAAACCACTTTTAAATCATCATCTGATTTTTCATATATTCTTTTCAGAATTAATTCTGGAGTACTTTTTGCAAGGAAATTCATTTTTGGAGTTCTATCTACAATTAGATTGTAATCTTCATCCAATCCTTTAGCTTCAATTCCATCCACACGAATATTGGTATAATTCATTATTTCCCTTGCCATATGTGTTACTATAACTCCATAGGAATTTGATTCCTTAATCATATCGATGAATGTGGAAATGATTTTAACTGCAGCATCGAGCTCGGTAATTCCTTCAAGTTCATCCAATAAAACTAATTTTTCACTTTTTGTTGTAACGATTGGTATGAATACATTTAAAAATGATTCAAAAGCCCCTGCATCAAGTGACCTTTTTTTAGAAAAGTGATAAATTTCGTCAACGATTTTTATTTCACAAGCATCTGCACTTACTGGAAGTCCCATTTGTGCCATGATTGAGATTTGTGTCAATGTTTCAAGGAGTGTTGTTTTACCTCCGCTGTTGGCACCTGTTAAAAGGGCAATATTCTCATCTTGGGTTAGTTGGTAATCTACCTTTTGAACGTAATCTTTATCCTTTTTAAGTGCAAGCTCTAAATGAAGGGCCCCGTTTAGTTTGATTTCATCTCCGAATTTGGGTCTGCATAAATCATATTCGTATGCAAAACTTCCTAAACTAAATTCATAGTCAAATTTAATTGTATCTTCAACTTCTTTGATTGCTTTCTGTTTGATGGCATTTAATTGGATTGCTGCACTTTTCTTAATGTCGAAAATGTCGTTTTCTTTTTTTGAGGACTGTTCAAGAGTCACTCTTTGAATTTCATTTTCATCAATTTGAATTGGATATGTTCTTAAAAATGGATCAAAACTTATCCCGCTTTTTTCACGAATGATCTCCTTTCTTTTATTGATAATTTCATCAAATATTTTGCTAATCTTTGGAGGGAAATTATTGTTTAATAAGTTGAGAATTTCATCTCCTTCAAGATCAACTTGTTTTATTGATTTTTCCAATTCACTATCCATATCATCTTTTAAAGAATTAACCAATTCTTCAATATTCACTTCTCTTTTATCAATGATATTCAATTCATCAATGATTGGGATGATGTCACCCAAAACACTTTCCTTATTTCGGATTTTTTGGATTTCATGAACTCTTGTGAACAAATCTTTGTTTTGAATAAAAAAGTTGATTATTTTTTCAGGAACAATTTCATAATCATTCTCGTCAATGTTAATCATTATGAGGTTTGGCATTCCTTCAAAATCAAGTATTCCCTGTGAATACACATAAAAAACTAAATCATAATTCATTATTTCCTCTTTAAGTAATGGCGAATCACTTGCAGTAATGATTGGGTAGTATTGGTTTAGTCCCAAATCACTAAGATATGAATTATCCTCTTCACTTTCAACAAGAATGGCTTTGCTTGGATCATATTCGGGTTTGGCATCCTCAACATCTTTTAAATTTTTCATCAATCCTCTTAGTTTGATTATTGGGAGTTGGGAAACATGCTCTTTTGCAGACATTACAAAATCAAGTCTTGAATTTATTTTTTCAATATCTTTTGAAGGAGATAATAGTAGAATCCTATTTTTTGAATATGATGTATTTGAATAGGATAAAATCTTATTTATGATGTCTTCATAGATTTCCATAGCCCTATCACTTTTGATAAAATCATAACTGGGATTGCCTAATAATTGGTTCATTATTTCAATAGCTTTCCTTTGGCTGATACCATCAATATTGGAAATCTTTTCAACATCCACATTATTCACGATTTTCTGGAGTTCTTCTTCGCCTCCAACGCCATTTATAATCTTCTCAGAGATTTTATCTCCTATTCCTTTTATGTTTTGCAATGTAATTCTTTCCTCTTGCATTTTACCAAACCCTTTTTAATATAATGTATATTAATATAAATAATCTGATTTTGCCAAGAGCATTTGAAAAGTATTAGAGATAGTTTCCAAAGGTATTCTCTGGACTATATTTTGTTAGGTCTTTTTCGTTGATATTTCCTTCAAGAGAAGATTTGTAGACATTGGTTATTTCACAGTATTTGTCTTCTTTCCATCGTCCGTCAATTGAGAAATTAGAAAAACCAATCTCTTTCAAGTGATTGATTTCTTTTAGTAATGAAAGTTCTTCGCTATTGAATAAAATGAGTTCTTCACCAGAAATGCTTTTGTGGAGGGGGTATCGGTTATGTTTTCCATCGATTAGGAAAGTTTTGGAGTTATTTTTTAATTTTTTAATTTCCTTGCCATATGCGAGGGGATAGCGTGTTTTCATTAACTCAACAGACCCCTGTACAAGCATTTCAATTTTATTTGGATTTTTGCAATACTTTATCATGTCTTCATAATCCTTTTTGATTAATTCCGGTGAAACTGTTATGATTTCATAGTTTTTAAGACTGTTTATTGTTTCTGTATTTGTAACGTTTAATGAATAAGGGCCATAATTTCCCTTAAAAGTATTGCTCATTATTGGGATGTCATAATGCATTTTATTTAAGATTCCTTTAACTTTGTTTAAAATCTTGATCAATTTGTCATGGGCTATATCTGGCCATTTCCAGATTAATTCATATTCTTTATCATATGAAATTTCTATAGCTGTCTTTAAAAAGTTAATCATATAATTTAAATTATGGTCTTTGTTTTTGCAGATGTCTAAAGTGTCATTTTCGGGAGGAATTTCTAAATATATTCTATCTACATTTTCAATATTTTTTAAATGAGCCAAATTATTTGTATAAAATGCAAGACTTGTTTTATTGGAGTGTTCTTCATTCTCCGTCAAATCCAATTTTATCTTTTTGGATTTGTGCTTGAAGGATTCGTTGAGTTCATGTTCTAGTTTTTTAAATAAATCTCTTCTAAGCTCGTTAATTTTACTTATTGGAATGAATAGCGTTCCATCATAATTGATGTTGATTTGTGTAATATGATAAGGATAATTATCTACTTTTGACAGTTGTTTTTTAATTGTTTCTTGTGTAACGCTCTTTTTAAGAGGTTTTTCAAATGGGGCATTTCCCCTAACTTCACATTCAATTTCTTTGCGGTTAGTTAGTGTTAGTCTGCCTTTTAGTTTTGGGAATTTATTTTTGATGGAAAAGGTAAGTATTAATTTTGATTTTACATAGCTATTTCCCTTATTTTCGATTTCACGAGCTTTTTTAATTAAACTATTTTTCTTTGTTAGATAAACATCACTTTCATTTAAATTAAAATCGCTTTTTTTATTTTGCCATACCTTTTTGACAATTAAAACTTTATTTTTACGGGTCAAATCTTTAATTTGTTTGTTTTTTCCTTTTTGAAAATGATTTAATGTTGTTATGGTTGGATTTTGTGATATTTCTAATCCATAATCATTGTTGTTTTTAACAAGCAGCAGCCCATCTCCTTTTTCTGGAATATTTTTAATGGAATCATTTAGCCTGATTGCAATCTGACTTTTATGAGAATCAATCACTTTACCAATTTTTAAACCGATATGACCTGATTTGATGCTTCTTTTTAAGGATTTGCTGAAGTGCCCTTCAATAAGTCCTCTGTTAAAAACTAAACTTATTTCTTCGCTTTCAATTTCTTTTCCGCTTTTCAGTTTATTGAGTGCTTTTCTGTAATTGCTGATTACGATGGCCAAATATTCCTTATTTCTCATTCTGCCTTCAATCTTAATGCATGCAATATTCATCTCAGCGATTTCTTTCAGTCTGTTAAATAGGCTCAAATCACATGGCGACAGATAATAATCTTCTTTTTTAAGGCCTGAAACTTGATATTTTTGACGGCATGGTTGGGCACAGGTTCCTCTGTTCCCGCTCCTTCCGCCTTTAAAGCTACTCATTAAACATTGTCCTGAATAGGAGTAGCATAACGCTCCATGAGCAAATATTTCGAGTTCCATATTTGTTTTGAGGTTTTGAATTTCTTCTTTTCTCATTTCACGTGGAAGGACAACTCTTTTTATTCCTTTACTTTCAATATAATCTAGTTTAAGTTGATTTTCACAAGTCATTTGTGTGGATGCATGAATTTTTAATTTTGGCAAATATCTGTTTATCAACTCAACTAAACCTAAATCCTGGACTAAAACTGCATCCACTCCCATTGCATATAGCTTTGATAAATAGTTAATCACGTCTTCTAGTTCGTCCTGCTTGATTAATGTGTTTACAGTTACATAAACTTTGACATTATGCAGGTGGGCCATGTTTACCGCTTCGTTAATTTCATCTAATGTAAAGTTAGTGGCATACTTGCGTGCGCCATAATCTTTTCCGGATAAATAAACGGAACTGGCTCCGGCATTAATTGCTACTTTTAAATGCTCCATTGATCCGACAGGAGCAAGCAGTTCTGGTATTCTCATTATTTGTCCTCGTGTAATCTGCCTTCAATATAATTGCCTTTGTTAATGTATGACTGTGAGAAATCCATTATTTGGTATTTATATTTGGTTAATTCTTCCTGATTTTTATCTTTAAGGCTTTCATTGTAAATCGATAAAATTTGGGAAGTATATTTTTCATTTGAGTATCTGCAATCGAGAATCAGTGAGTCAAGACCCATTTCCTTGATTTCATTCATCTCTTCAATTAAGCATAAACAATCCTTGTTGATGATGTGGCTTTGGCGGGCGTAGTCGAAAAATATCTTATATTTGAATTTTTTTCTTTTTTTATCTTCCAAAGTCGCATAATCGGCGTCATTTGAAATAATGAAGTCCTTTCCATCATTTAGATTAGTGAAGTCATCCTTACTTACAATAACTTCCAAGTTTCCATTTACAATCATTTCTAAATCAATATTTTTGTCATGATTTTTAAGAATCAATTCCTTAATTTCCGAACCTGAAAGCTCTGAAGATAGAATTAATGATTTGAAGCCGGATTCATTTAAACTTCGCACACAAAAGCTATTCCATACATTCAAATTATGATTTCCATAAATCGGGCAATCAAATATTTCCTTCATTCCCGGAAAATCGCCCATGACAGAAACAATAATTCCTTCATTTTCCAGGTCTTTTACAATTTCATTGCATTTGATTACTTCATCTTCACTTATGAATGAATTCAAAACCCAAACAAATTCTGTTGGGGCTGTCATCAAGCTGCCTTTCTTCAATGTTTCTTTTATGTTGTTGAAATAGTCTTCAGGATTGTTATAATGGCAGTTCCCATCAAAGTATATTCTTTTCAAGTCAAATCCTGAAGCGGCCTTTATTTGTGAAATATCGTCTATAAATATTGATAACTTAGGTTTTTTCTTTTTGATTTTACCTTTGTTATGGGTATAATCTTCAAAAAACTTAGTTAGATCTTTCCTTACCTGCTTGACGGACTTTTTGGTTGGTGTATAATGGTTCATCAACAGTTCGGTTGCAGTGTCTAAAATTTCACGTCTGATCTGGTTGATTTCACGCAGCGGTATGAAAATGTCTTTAGGCATGTTATTGAATCGAATATTTTCAATGTAAAATGGAGTCTGGCCTGTCTTTTTAAGCTGCTTTTCAATTGTCTCTTCAGTTATCGGCTTGTTTTCTGCTTTTTCGAATTTATCTAAACATTTATGGCGGAAATTGATTAGCTCATTGTCAACATTGTATTCGACTTTTGTAAACAGGTTTAGGTCTTCGTCCCAAGTTAAGGATAATCTGATTCCAACATTATTCTTTATTGTTTCTTTTTCGAATTGCTTTAGATAATCATGAGTTGATTTGGAGTAGCTGATGAAAACCTCTGTTCCAACTTTGACTAGGCGGGTGGTGTCTATAATTATCTCATTTTCATCCTGCTTTATGATATTTTCAAGATAGATTCCTTTAATCTTGCCGTTGTATTTGAATGCTATTCCATCTCCCGGCTCTAGGATAATTGGAATTTCCTTGTTTTTAATTTCAATGGTTACTTTAGTTCCTTCAATGTTTGTGATGTCTCCGATGTATAATCCTTCGTGTCCGGAACTGCCCCTCCCCATTACATCGCCAGGCTTATCGTTCATGATGTATCCATTGGTAAATTTTCTGTTGAAAACAAGGTGCAGATCTTTTTTATAATCTCCTTCATTACCGTCAATAAGGTTTCTGTAACTGTTTACAATGGTTCCGATATAGTCTCCAGATTTCATCCTTCCCTCTAATTTGAGAGATTTGACTCCTGCATCTGAAATGGCTTGTAGATTATTGTATGTTGCAAGGTCATGCGTGGATAACAAAAATCCGTTTCCTATATTGTATCCTCTATATTTGAGGCGATATTCTCGTCTGCATGGCTGGGCACAAGCTCCTCTATTGCCGCTTCTTCCGCTATTGTATGATGACATATAACATTTTCCGCTTACGCAATAGCAGAGTGCACCGTGACCGAATGCTTCAATATCCATATCTATATTGTCTTTTTCTAACCGGTCATGAGTTTTTTTGATTTCTTCAATATTAACTTCTCTTGGAAGCACTACTCTTTTTATATTGTTTTCATATGCCCATTTAATTGAAGGGTAATTGTTCAATCCCATTTGTGTTGATGCGTGCACTTCCAAATCTGGGATAAATGTCTTTAAAAGCCATATTAATCCAAAATCCTGTACAATGACTGCATCTACTCCAATTTGATATAATTTAAATAAGTATTTTAAGACATCCACAATTTCAAAATTGTTTACTAATGTGTTTACAGTTACATGGACTTTGACACCATTCAAATGAGCATATTCAACTGCTTTCCCGATTTCTTCCATTGTAAAATTCTTGGCATATGCTCTTGCACCATAATTCTGTCCAGCAAGATAAACTGCATCAGCTCCGGCATTGACTGCTATGACGAGCACATCATATGAACCTGCGGGAGCCAATAATTCTTCCAAAACCATTTTATTTCTACACCTTGATAATATTTATTCATTTAAATTTTTGTAATTAATTATATATTAAAGTAAAACATATTCTAGTTTATGTATATAGTTTTTGAAGGTATTGATGGGGCAGGAAAATCTACTCAAATTCAATTACTAAAGGAATGGCTTGAAGCTAATGGGTTTACAGTAGAAACGTTTGTTGAACCGACAGACTCTAAAGTTGGAAGATTAATTAGGGAAATTTTACAAAGACCTGATAGCCAAGATGAAGATGTTCAAAAAGTATTGGCACTTCTTTTTGCAGCCGATAGAATGTTAATTATGGATAAATTCAGTGATGAATCTAAAATCATTATTTCCGACAGGTCATTCATATCATCCCTTGCTTACCAAAAAAATATGGAATGGGTTGAAGAACTTAACAAATATGCAAAAAGACCGGATTTGCTAATTTTATTGGATTTGGATGTTAAAAAATCTGTTGCGAGAACTTCTAAGGAAGATACCTTTGAAAATGAGGAATTTTTAACTGGTGTTAGGGAAAATTACTTAAATATAGTTAAAAATTTCGAGCATCAAATTATTGATGCTAATAATGGAGTAAATAAAGTATCTTCAGATATTAAAAAAGCAGTTGCACCTTACTTTGGAATATGTCCGGATTGTGTAAGATAACTTTTGATTCTATAAAATAAAAAACAGGTAATGGAGAATAATTATTCTCCTTCTAATTCTTTTAATCTTTCGCGAATTGCATTTTCCAAAAAGTCTCTAGCTTTTACAAGCTCATCGTACTCTCCAATTATTTTTGGTCCAAATTCAGTTTGTTCTAATTTGATATCAAATTGTTCGAATGCATGAGCAAGCATCTGTTCGCCAACACCGTTGGGTATGCCCATTTCAAACTCTTCTTTTTCTTCAACCATTTAATTTTCCTCCATGTATTCTCTCACAGGGGCAAAGAAATCAATCAAGAAATCTTTAATTCCATTTTTCAAATCCATTGGGTGCAAGTTTCCTTCACCAAATTCTTTTATTAACTCATCGTGTGTAAGCTCAATGTCTCCACCGAACTTTTCAGGTCTTTTGATAAGTAAAGTGTCCTGATTAGGATAAACAAATGTTTCTGCAATTTCAATCATAGGGTTGCCTTCGATTTCGCCTTGCGGACAGTAACTTTTGTTGATTTTTTTGCTGATAACTTCCACAGAATCATCCACTGCAATGTAATTGCCTTTGCTTGAGGACATTTTGGCATCTCCATCAAGCCCATGCAATAATGGGGTGTGAATACAAACCGGAACATTTTCCCCGATTCTTTCTAAATTTTCACGAGCCAACATTTGGATTTTTCTCTGTTCCATTCCTCCAAGGGCAATATCCACTTCTAAAGCAGCCATATCCACGGTCTGCATAATAGGATAAATTACACTGGCCACTTTTGGATTATCATCTGCACGGCTTACTTGGTCCATACTTCTTCTAGCTCTTTTTAAAGTGGTCATTGTAGCTAATTGATAAACTTTATTGGTGTAATCAGGTTCAAGTTGGAAAGATGAACCTAAAACATATTCTGTAGTTTCATCAAGGCCTAATGCTTGGAAACATTTTTTATTGTATTCAGCAGTTTCAGCTATTTCTTCAACAGTTCCTTTTCCATTTAAGAATGCGTGATAATCTGCAAGAAGGATTTTAATTTTAAAACCTAATTTTTGCAATTGTTTTAATTTTTGCACGGTTACTGCATGCCCTAAATGGATTTTACCTGAAGGTTCATAACCTGTATAAGCTATAGGTTGTTCCTTAGCGAGAACTTCCTTTAATTCTTCTATGTCTATGATTTCCAATGTTCCTTCTTCAATCAATTGAATCTTTTCTTCAATACTCATTCTATCACTCAATTCAATAAATAGATGTAATCGTTAATTTTAATAAGTTTTATCTCATCTCCAATGTTATAATTGGAGAATTCTCCTTTCATTTCTAAATCAACAGCGGAATAATCACTTGGATCTAAAATCTGGATTATGCTTGGTGATTTTGAGATAATTGTTGTAGTTTCAATTTCACTATATTTTTTAACAAGTTCTATTTCTTCCAAACTTTTCATCGGAATGTTATGCTTTTTGTTTGTTGTAATGTCAGTGCCTATGACACTATTTTTACCAATGCTTGTAACCTGAATGAGTTTACCTTCAAATTTCACAAAATCACTAACTTCAAATTCGGGGATTCTCACAGAAATCCAAACTCTATACAACCCTTTTCCAGTAGATTTGTCTTCACTGATAAGCCTTGGAGACTCTTTAATTATTCCTCCAAATTCCTCTTTTAAGCTTTCAGCAACTTTTTTGCCTGTCTTAAAAGAACCGATATAATAGTCATATCCTTCTTTTAGCTTAGCTATTTGAGGGCAATATGCAAGTTTATCTGACTTTGATTGTTTAATTAATGTTCTTTCAACTATTTCATCAGCTTTTGTATATTCTTCACTTTTTATTTCTCTTTTATCTGCTCTAAATTGAACTACTGATTCGTAGTATCCTGATTGTATTTTACTGCAAGTTGGACAAACAGTCTTTCTTATTTTAACTTCGCTATCGTGAGTCTCTTCAATCTGTGTGCCTTGCACCTCTCCAATAACTTCCACATAACAACTGGCTATTGTTCCTTTAATCTGGTCAATTTCAAGGTTAATTATTTCATTTGAAACTTCATCAGCTATTTTAATGTTTCTTTCGAGTGCTCTGTAAATGATTTCTTCTTCAGGAATGTTCTCTTCACTCCATTTTCCTTCTTCAAGTTTGCTGTTGCAATGGCTGCAGATTTGAACTTCAATACGGTCAGGTATTTCAATCATTTGAAATTCTTTTAAAAAACAGTCTATGCAGATGTCCCCAACCATTTTTTTATCAGTACTTCCACACTCTGGACAAAACATAATATCAATAAAAATAAGTAAAAAGGTAAATTATAATGTTTTTAAAGGTGCTGTTGCACCGCATGCAGCACATTTAAGTAAGAATATTCTACCTTCTCTGATAATTCTTGTATCTGGTCTGTTACATTCATGACAGATAACATATTTATCTACATAATCTTCAATTCTTTCATTGATTAGATAATGAGTAAATTTACCTTGTAAAATTGCTCTTTGACCTTCAATATTTCCAGCAGTACCTAATTCTCTCATTAAGAATTTCAATAAGTGTTGAGGGTCTCTGTTTAAACCTTCTGCAACATCTTTGAAGTTTTTAATGAATGTTCTATTACCTTGGATATCTGAATAAGCTTTAGGAATTTTAAATCTTTTGTGTTCAAATACTTCTGGAGGTAATTGGTCTATTGCTCTTTCTAATAAATCTTCGTATTTATCCATATTATCTCTCCGTAAAAATTAGTATAAGTATAATATATTAAATTTTATTTTAATCATTTATTAATGTATTGTTATTCTTAAAAAAATTGAGAAATTTTAAAAAAATAAAAAAAGTTGAAATGATTATGAGGATAATCTTTTGAAATAACCTATGTCCGGTTCATAAATAACTCCTTTTTGCTGTAAGTTGCGAACAATGGTTTCAACTTTTTCTTCGCTCATTCCGTATTTTTCATTCATATTTGATTTTAATATGTTTAAAGGAGCGTTTCCAGCATATTCTTCTTCAAGGAGAGCTATTTCTTCGGTTACTCTTTGCATTTTTTCTCTTTCAGATTTGGCAGGTCTTCCTTCCATAACTTCGATGTCCATTTGACCAGTTTCCGGATCAACACCCACCTTTTTAAGACATTTCAGTTGCAAACTAACAGCTTTTTCAGCATCTTCTTTTTCGACTGTATCTTTAAGTTTAATTTTTGCACTGGCTTCTGCTAAACGAATGATTGCTTCTAGCTGTCTTGCTGTAATTGGAACCGCGCCCTGCTCTTCAGGATTGCTGTTCCTTGTATTTACATAGAACTCTTTTAAAACTTCGTTAGCTTCTTCAGTTAAAACAGGATTTGTAGTTTTACGGGCATATGCAATGTATTTTCTAAGTAATTCAGGTTCAATTTCATAGTTTATAGTATTCTCTTTGTGTATTTTTAGGATGTGGTCCGCTAACTCAGCATCTCCTTCTTTACTTGGTTTGTCTTCAATTACAAAAATCAAATCAAAACGGGAAATAATTGGGGCCGGCAGGTCAATTTGCTCAGCAAGTATTTTGTAATTGTCAAATCTTCCGAATTTAGGGTTTGCCGCTGCAAGAACAGAACATCTGGAATTTAATGTTGCCATAATTCCTGCTTTTGCGATACTTACAGTCTGTTGCTCTAATGCTTCGTGAAGTGCGGATCTGTCTTCAGACCTCATTTTGTCCAGTTCGTCAACGCAAACGTTACCTTGGTCCCCAAGTACCAATGCACCGGCTTCAAGGGACCATCCTCCAAGTTCATCTCTAACTGCTGCTGCGGTTAATCCTGCACCGGTAGTACCTTTACCACTTGTATAAATACTTCTTGGCGCTAATCTTGAAACATATTTTAGGATTTGAGACTTACCAATACCAGGGTCCCCAACAATGAGAATATGGATGTCTCCCCTTAGTTTTGTTTCATCTTCAAGTTGTTTTGCAGACCCTCCAAAGAGTTGTAGAGCAATAGCTTCTTTTACTTCTCTATATCCCTTAATGGAAGGTGCAGTTGATTTGATAATTTTTTCATAAATATTAGGGTCTTTTGATAATTCAATAATCTTTTCTTCATCTTCTTCGGAGAGTTGCAGTTCTTCAAATTCCTGTTCTAAGGGCTCGATATGATTAACATAAATATAGTTTTTAAATTTGCCACTTCTTTCTTCTCTAAAAGTTCTTAAAGTCCCAGTAATTCTTACTTTATCTCCGGGATTTAATTTATCTACTAAATCATCTTCTAAAACCATTAACATCTGTTTAGGTTCAGTTCCTCCGGATAAATTTTCCAATGGTTCCTGCATTCTTGCAGTTTGTGTATCAATATATTTTGACTCTTCTTGAAGCAATCTGAAAGACCTTCCACCACATTCACTACATAATGAAGGTTCTAGAATGGTATTGCTTGAGGTTTGTTCAACTTCGTGCAATCTCATACAGCCTCTGCATTCAAACACTCCAGTTTCAATACGGGGTCTTATTTCATCAGTTTTTCTCACAATCCCATCTGCTGCAACAAATGTCCCAATATATTTGCTTAATAATGTTTTTAGAGGAACGATATTTGATAGATTTTCAAAACGAATGTGTATGTCAGCATCCTTGACAAGAGGGTCAATATTTTTAATAGCAATTTGGGCAGCATTGATGACCTCTTCAGGTTTATCAATTAGCAAATCAGCTAATGTAGGATCAAACATTTCTAATGCTTCATAATCTACGTTAAGTGATCGCTCATCAGGGTATTTTTCAAGTATTTCAAACACATCATCCTTATATGAAGTAGAAAAAAATTCTTCAAATTTTGCAATTGATGTCTGTGATTTAGTAGTAGAATTCATTATCTATACTATTATTTTTTCATCTTTAAAATATTATTGTATTTTTTGCAGACACTTATTTTGAATAGGTAAATATTATATACTTAAATTGATAAATAATTTTATTAAATTAATTAAAATTAAATTTGAGGTTATTATGAGGAAATCAAGACTAAGCTTATTTAAATCTACTTCAATGTTAATTTCTGTTGTGGGAATTATCATGATTATATCCACAATTATTGTTGTAGCATATGTAGGATATAGTATGGTTTCAGAGGGCATTACTGAAGAGATATCTTCAGGCACCCAATATGATGAGCTTGCAGAGTTAAAATCATCTTATTCTGATTTGGCTGCTAAGTTTGACAGTGTCAAATCTTCATATTATGCAGGTGGGCCTGATCAAATTCAAGTCTATAGTGATGCTAAAATTGAGTTGTCTAGGGCGGGAGCTGCTATTGAAAATGTTCAAAGTGCCTTGGATGCCGGCAAACCATCTAATGAGGTGGATAGTAGAATTGATTTTGCAAAAAAAGAACTTGAAGCCGCCAATAACGCTTACAACAATCTTAATTAATTTTTTTTCTATTTTTTTGGTTTGAATCCTAAACCTACAACATACATTTCAGAACTTTTTTTACGTGATGATGGGGGTTTTGTAGTTTTAACTTGTCTAAACTTTCCTTTAAGGGAATCTAACATAGGTTTATAGTCAGGGCCTTGAAACACTTTCATGACTAGGTTTCCTTTTTCTTCAAGGATATTATCTGCAATTTCAATAACTACATTGATTAAATCAATTGACCTTAATTGATCAATATTTTTGATTCCGCATAATGACGGTGATGCATCAGACATTACAACTTTTGCTTTTCCTCCAATAATCTCCATAATCTTTTCTTGAACTTCAGGGGTTGTAAAATCTCCTCTAATTCCATAGTAGTTTTCTTCATGGAATTTTTTGAATCTGTTTAAATCCACTCCAACAACGATTCCTTCCTCACCGACTTTTTCCAGGGCTACTTGCGACCATCCACCAGGTGCTGCCCCTAAATCAACAACTGTATTTCCTTCTTTTATAATTTTAAATTTCTTGTCAAGTTGTTTGAGTTTATAGGATGCTCTTGAACGGTAATCTTCCTGCTTTGCTCTTTTATAGTAGGGGTCATTATGTTTTTCCATCTGCCATTTGCTTCCCATGTCAATCCCTCTTGTATTGGTCAAAATCAAGTGCACTGCATACTGGTGCACCGATTTTTATAATTTCCACATCAACTTCTTTATTTTTTATTTCAAGTAACATTACGGTTCTATCAGCAAGTCTTGGTACAATTGGACTTCCAGGATTTAATAATAACACTCCGTCTGTCTGTTCAATTTTTGGCTGATGTGAATGTCCTGTAACTAAGATATCTGCTTCTAATTCTTTTGCAAGGTAAACTAATTGTTGCGTATCTGCTCTTGGATAGACTTCTCCATGAGCAATTCCAATCTTTAATCCTTCCACTTCAATTATTTTTGCAATAGGTAAATCAATCCCAGTAACTCTGTCCATATTCCCTTGAATTGCAATTACTGGAGCAACTTTTTCCAACTCTTCAATCACTTTCAGTGAAGTCAAATCCCCGGCATGCAATATTAAATCAACATCATCAAATGCTTCAAAAACTTTTTGAGGTATCTCTTTAGCTCTATCGGGAATGTGGGTATCTGAAATTAATCCTATTAACATTTTTTTCAACCTTTAATTTTATTTGGAATATATTCTTATATGTTGATTATCCTTTTTAATATTTTTTTGGAATCTGTTTTTCTAATTCAAATAAAAAATATTATAAATTCAGAAAAATATATATAATATCATCATTCTTTGAGGAGAAGATAAAATGGGAGAAGTTAAAAAGGAAGACATTTTAGACATTTTGGCTAATTATGACAAAAGTGAAATTACAATAGCCACTCTCGGAAGCCACACTTCTTTGCATATCCTACAAGGTGCTAAAGAAGAAGGATTTAGAACAGCTATTGTATGTGAAAAAGGTCGTGAAGTTCCATATCAACGTTTTGATGTTGCCGATGAGTATATTATTGTCGATGAATTCAAAGATATCGTCAATGAAGAAGTTCAAGAGCAGCTCAGAGCAATGAATGCGATTGTTGTTCCTCATGGTTCTTTTGTTGCTTATGCAGGATTGGATAATGTCGAAGATAAGTTTAATGTTCCGATGTTTGGAAACAGGGATGTACTTAGATGGGAAGCTGAAAGGGATAAAGAAAGAGCATTGCTTGTTGAAGGTAATGTGAGAATTCCATTTAAATACAATGATCCTTCTGAAATTGACAGGCCAGTTATGGTTAAATTCCCTGGTGCAAGAGGTGGAAGAGGTTATTTCGTAGCTTCATCTACTGAAGAATTTGATGCTAAAATTGAAGCAATGAAGGCACGTGGATGGTTAGATGACAGTGATGTTGAAGCAGCGCACATTGAAGAATATGTGTCTGGTTGTAATTACTGTATACACTATTTCTACTCCGCACTTGATGATAAAGTTGAATTAATGGGTATGGATACAAGATATGAATCAAGTATTGATGGTTTTGTAAGGATGCCTGCAAAAGATCAATTAGATATTGACTTAAGCCCATCTTATGTTGTTACAGGTAACCACCCTGCTGTAATTCGTGAATCTTTACTCCCACAAGTATTTGATATTGCAGACAAATTAACCGAAAGTGCTAAAAAATTAGTTGCTCCTGGTTTAAACGGACCATTCTGTATGCAAACATTAGTAAACGATAACTTAGAAGTAATTTGTTTTGAAATCAGTGCAAGAACTGATGGTGGAACAAATACATTTATGGACGGTTCTCCTTATTCATACTTAACCTACGGTAAACCAATGAGTATGGGTAGAAGAATTGCATTAGAAATTAAAAACGGTATAGAAAGAGATGAATTAGAAAAAATAATAACATAATTTAGTTATTATTTTTCTTTTATTCTTTTTTTTTTAAAATTTTGTTTAGGAAACCTCTATTTTTCTTTTAATTGTTTCTTTTTGTTTTTATTTTTACCTATCTTTTGTTTTTTCTCATATTCTTCCATTGCTTTTTGACGACTTCTTTTTGTCCATGCGCCAACAAAACCGACTGCAGCTCCAACAATAATGATTAAAGCAACTACTGCAAGTATTCCGTTTTCAGTTAGGAAAAATCCAGTAGGTTGACCAAGGTATCCTTCTAAATACAATATTGCAATCAGTGTTGATGCAAGTGCACCCATCAGTGTTCCCATTTTAATGTTGGCTTGTCCATATCCCGCATATAAAAGTCCTATTGCTGAAAATGGGTATAACCAATCATTATATTGGAATCCAAGCAATATACATCCTGCAGCTATTGCGGCTCCAAATACTAATGCTTTCATATTTAATCCTAAATCATATTTCATAATATATCTCCGTAAACCTTAATTCTTATCTTTTGAAGCTATTGCTCCTCCAATTGCTCCTGTTATTCCCATAACAATTGCATAATATATTAAATTTCCAATAATAATGAATATGCTTGAAATTCCCGAAATTGTAAATCCGGTCAATCCTCCAAATATTCCAAACAGGCTTCCGCCGAATGTGGTTGCCAAAATGAATAGTACTGCACTGATTATTGTTCCTAAGGCTCCGGCAACCGCAGCATTCCACAGACCACTCATGGCTCCGTCATGAGCCAGATATCCAGTAATAAATCCAACAATTAACAATCCTACAAATTCATAGTGTGCAAAAAAGGATTTCACGATTATGGCTAAAACAAATCCTATTGTCACGGCATGCCATTTAGTCATATTCATCACCTATTAATCATTATTAACTTTTGTTAATCAAGGTATTTATTTTTTAATATAGTTATGTTAATAAATGTCTTTTAATTTGTCACGGATTTGATCCAAAATGGCCTGATGCATTCTTTTTGTAAACTCGGCTTTATCGTTTTGGTTCAAAACGTCAAGATATCCTTGTGAAATTAGATTAAATGCGAATGGACTTGGTATTACAGTATTTATTGTTTTCACTTCCATTTCTTCTGATGCAACCCATTCGATTATTTTCATTGCATTTTTAATATCCATATAATCTTCAAGAGCCTCCCTTCGAGATTCCTTTAAAATTGGGAAGTTTGCATCCATATCCTGTACAAACTTTAACAATATCTTGCCCCTTACCTGTTGGCGACCAACGGATTTTGATTCTCCCTTATATCGTCTAAGTGTCATTAGCGATCGCCCGGCACAATGCCTGAATCTTGATGCCAACGTTTCGGTTTTATTCAATGATTGTGACAGTATATTTTCGAAGTTTTCTGGTGTCAATTCCCTGAATGATTCCAATCCTCCGATTTTACCATCGGAACTCAAATAAAAACCATTGTCTGAAATGGAGATTGTCACATTGATGTTGTATCTTTTGGCGACAACAAATGCAACGGCTCTTGAAAGTGCATCATTAACTTTTCTTCCAAATAGGGAGTGGAATATTACAAATCTTCTTCCTCCAAATCCTTTATAGTATTCAATCAGTAAAAGCCGATTGCTTGGAATTTTAGCATATTTGAACTGCTCTACGAAGTATTCATAAATTGAGTTGGCGGCAAAGTCATCGACATACAGATAATCATATATGAATTCCATTATCTCTTCCTTGCTCCGCCCATATCTGAACTTAACATCCATATGTGCCCTGAATCTTTGGATATCCATGGCCAGGTCGAATGATAATGGGAGCTGTTGTGAAAACCAGGAAGGTATTGTCGGAGGGCCACTTGTAGGAGTTACGTTAATGGTCATGCCCTTACCGTAATTGAATCGGTATGTATTTCCACCCAAAACGAAGCTGTCTCCTTTCTTCAGCCTTTCCATAAAGTCTTCTTCTATTCTTCCGACAGTCTGCCCATCACATTTCACTAAAACTCCTGAGCTGTCGGGTATTGTTCCGATGTTTGTTGAATAAAGCATTCTGGCCAACTTTCCACGTTTTCCAAATGTGTTTTTTTCATAGTCTATCCAAATCTTTGCATAGACATACCTTTCTTCAAGTTCAGGATATTCTCCTGCCATATAACTTAGAACGTCTTCATAATCATCTCTTGTGAGGTCTTTGTAGCAATAGCTTTTCCTTATTACATCAAAAGCATAATCTATATCCCAGGGATTTTCAATGCTCATTCCATAAATATGTTGGGCCAGGACATCCAGGCAATTGGTTGGAATGCTGATTCTGTCAATTTTCCCTTCTTTTGCATTCTTTAACAGGACTGAACACTCCACCAAATCGTCACGATCGGTAACGATTATTTTTCCTCGGGATTTTTCATGCAACCTGTGTCCGCTCCTTCCAATTCTTTGAAGGGCTCGGGCAACTGATTTTGGTGAGTTTATTAAAATGACCAAATCAATATACCCAATATCGATTCCGAGCTCTAGTGATGTTGAACAGACTACTGCTTTCAATTTTCCGTCTTTTAGCTTGTTTTCAGTTTCCAGACGCACTTCTTTTGAAAGTGATGAATGATGGGCCATAATGTTGTCATTATTGTAATGCATGGGATACATTTTCTTTAGATTATAAACAAAACGTTCTGTACCGCTACGAGTATTTGTGAATATTAATGTTGTCTTGTTTTCCCAAATCAGGTCATCCAACAGGTCATACATTCCAAGCCTTGTGTCCTCTTCATCCGCAAGCACGATGTCGCTTACAGGACACATCACTTCCATATCCAATTCCTTTAAATAGTCGATATTGACTATTTTACAACTTCTTTCAACACCATATTCATAACCTACTAAAAAGTGTGCAACTTCTTCAATTGGACTTACTGTTGCTGATAAACCTATTCTTGTAAATTGGCCTATTAAATGCTGCAATCTTTCAAGGGACAGGCTTAAATGAACGCCTCTTTTATTTTCGGCAAGGGAATGTATTTCGTCTATGATTACATATTTGACTTCGCTTAATTTTTCTCTAAATTTTGGTGCCACAAGCAAAATGGATAGGGTTTCTGGAGTGGTAATCAGGATGTGGGGTGGTTGTTTAAGCATTTTTTGCCTTTGATACTGTGTGGTGTCGCCGGTTCTAACGGCTTTTCTAATACCTAAATCCTGGCCAGCTATTTTTTTAATTCCTTCAAGTGGTTCATCCAGATTTTTTTCAATATCATTGTCCAATGCCTTTAAAGGTGAAATATAAATGCAGTAAACTTTATCTTCTAGTTTATCCTTTTCGGCAAGTGTTGTCAGCTCACTGATGATTGATAAAAAAGCAGTCAAGGTTTTTCCGGATCCTGTCGGTGATGAAATCAAAATATTGTTTTTTTTGTGAATATCAATGATTGACCTTTTTTGAGCGGGGGTAAAATCATCAAACTTTGAGTCAAACCATTCTTTAACCCAAGGATGCAAGACCTTGTAAATTTGTTTTTTAGAATAGCTTTTTGTTTGCTCCTCAATCATTTTCATCACATTTTATTATTTAAATTATCAGTTTATTTGGGTGTAATATATTTTTATATTTTTTACTTTTAATTTTTAAAATTTGCCGTATTTTTATGCACAGTTTAAAAATTTTTAAGTAATATTTTTACCAGTTTATTTATTATTTTATCCATTTGTTAAAAATGTATAGTATTGTAATTTATTCTCTGAACTTTAATCATCAATCATATATAAATAGTTAAATAGTTTATTTTTCAAATACTTAAACATAGTCTTAGGACTAAGGTGGTATGAAAAATGAGAAACTATTTCGATATTAAAGACAAAGTTGCACTTATTACAGGTGCTTCATCTGGTCTTGGTTGGCAAATCGCCCAAGCATACGCAAGCCAAGGTGCAAAATTAGCATTATTTGCAAGAAGAGAGGAAAGACTTCAAGAAAATATAGCAGAAATCGAAAAAGAATTCGGAACTGAAGCAATGTATGCGGTATGTGATGTCGGAGATTATGACAGTATCACTGAAGCTGTTGCAAAAGTCATGGATGCTTATGGCAGAATTGATATTTTAGTTAATGCAGCAGGTATGGGAAACAATAAAATGGTTACAGACCAATCCAATGAAGAATGGGAAAGACACATTCACATTGACTTAAGTGGTGTATACTACATGTGTAAAGCTGTTGGAGAAATAATGATTGAACAAGAATACGGAAAAATAATTAACATCGGTTCAATCCACTCTAGAGTTATCTTCCCTGGAGGAGGAATTAGTGCATACTCTTCAGCTAAAGCTGCAGTAATGAACTTAACCAAAAACTTGGCTGTTGAATGGGCTAAATACAACATTACTGTAAATGCAATTGGTCCTGCAGTATTTGAAACAGAATTAACTGTAGACTCTATTGAATTACCAGGATTCATGGATCTTATTGCAGCATATTGTCCTGCAGGCCGTTTAGGTAAACCTGGTGAATTGGATGGTATTGCAATCTACTTAGCATCTGATGCATCCAGTTTCTGTACCGGTCAATTAATCTGTATTGACGGTGGATGGACTGCAATTTAAATAAGAGAATTTTTCTCTTATTTTTTCTATTTTTTTAAATCTTTATATATTCTTAAAATCTAACTTATTATCATGACTAATCTTAATTTTGAAGAAGCTATTAACAATCTATCGGATGATGATGTTAAAGTTAGAAAACAAGCAATAGAATCATTGGTTGGAATCACTGATGAATCTGCTATTGAACCATTAATTAAAGCTACCACTGATGAAAATGCCCAAGTTAGATTTAAGGCCGCTGAAATTTTAGGCAGTATGGGTGATGTGGCTGTTGATAGATTGATTGAAGAATTTGAAAACGCAGAAGGCAAGGACAAAAGATTTCTAGCCTTTGCACTTAAAGAAACTGAAAATGATAAAGTAATTCCTTATTTTGTTAAAGCTACTAAAGATGATGATTTTGGAGTTAGGAAAGTTGCTGTACGTGCTTTAGGTGAACTTCAAGCCACTGATGAATTGGATACAATTGCAAAATGTCTTGATGATGATGATTGGGGTGTGAAATTAGCTGCAATTCAGGCATTGGGAGACTTGGCAACTGATGAATCAATTAAATTAATTAAGGATGCAAGAAAAACTGAAGATGATAAGGACTTCAAAAAGTCTTGTAATAAGGCGATTAAAAAAGCTGAAAAAAGACAGAAAGCTAAAAAATCTGGGGAAACCATTGTAAAGGTTATTCCAATGAGTACAATTAAGGAAATGGAAAAAACTAATCCTCAAAAAGCTATTAAAGAATATGAACGTTATGTTGAAGCAAAACAACCTAAAGATGCTCCATATAAGCGTTTGTGTGTTTTGTACAGAAAAGCGAATGACTATGACAATGAGCTCAGAGTCATAGAAACTGCTTGTGAAGTCTTTGAAGGTAATGATAAAAAGTTATCTTACTTTGAAAAAAGATTAGCTAAGTTAAAATAGCTATTTCTCAATAATCTCATAAAGATCTCCTCTTTTATTTTTTAAAAGAGGAAGTTCTTCTCTAATTTTTTTTATTTCATTTAAGTCAATTTCGGATATTATTAAAGTTTCTTTTTCACTAGCTTCGGCAATTATTTCTCCCCATGGGCTTGTAATTATTGAATGTCCAAAACTATGGTAGCTTGCATCTTCATTTAATGCTGGAGCAACGCCTACACAATAAACTTGGTTGTCTAGTGCTCTTGATTTAAACAATAACTCCCAATGGGCAGGACCTGTGGTCATATTGAATGCTCCAGGATAAAACAATATTAAAGCACCCTTCTGGGCCATTATGCGGGCAAGTTCCGGAAAACGAATATCATAGCAGATGCCGATTCCAATTTTTCCAAATTCAGTATTGGCTATTGTAAATTCATCTCCGGCTGTTAAAACATCGGACTCTTTAAACGTTATTTTTCCTTTAACATCAATGTCAAAGAGATGCATTTTCCGATGTTTGGCTATGATATTGCCGTTTTTATCAAAAAGATAACTGGTATTGTATAGTTTGTCATTTTCTTTTTCGGGAATCGATCCGGCAAGAATATAAACATTGTTTTTACAGGCCAGATTGGAAATTTTTAAAAGAGTTTCACTATCTTTTTCAACTTCGCAATATTCAATGAATTTATCATTTGAATAAGGGCAGTTAAACATTTCAGGTAAAACTATAAAGTCAACATTTTCTTCTATGCATTGAGCTATCATTAAACTAGCTTTTCTTAAATTTTCATCTTTATTGTCAATAACATTCATTTGACAAAGAGCAATTTTAACTTTAGTCATTTTAAATCCTTAAAAAAATAAAAAAAAGGAAAGTATGATATCCAATCATACTCATACGATTTTAGCGGAATTTATCACTGAATTGATTTCTTCAGAGTTAATAAAGTCATTAGATGGTCCGCTTATCTTAAATACATATAAATCCCCATCATTAAGTATTGAAACAAATCTGGTATAAGTGCCATCATTATTTTCTAAAATAATATTTGTTGCATTTTTACCATCTAAAGTTGTTGTATCAACATGATTAACATACGCACCCATTTCTTGGGCATAACTGAGTCTTTGTTGAGTTATTTCTTTTAATGATGCTGAATCCATTGTAGTATTATAGTACTCGATTAAGGTGTTATTTCCATTTTCAAAGAATATCGCACCTTCATGATCTTCATCACTTGAATTTGCCATCACCCAACTGTTAGGATAACTGAATGAAAAAGCATTTTCACTAAATTGAGCCATATCGCTGGTGATCGGTGAATCAGTACCTTTGTTATTATTTAATCCACTAAGAACAATTCCACATATTACAATTAAAGTTATTAAAAGTATTGCGCCGATAATAAGCTTGTTATCTTTTATAATATCAATTGTACTTTCGTTTGAGGAAGGTTTTTTCTCTATTGGTGCTTTTTTCTCAGTTTCTTGTGGTTTTTCAAATATACTTTCTTTTTTAGGAGCGGCAACTTTTTGTTTTGGGAATTTAAATCCGCAATTTCCGCAAACCGGAGCACCATCATAACTAGGATTTCCACATTCAGGACATTTTTTCACAGATTAACCTCCATTGAAATTTTACATTATATTTATAATAATGTTTTTATTTATATAAAAAGATATTTATTAATGTGATAAAAAATGGCTTCTGAAGAAAATATAAATCTTGATGATATGAACTATGCAATATATAAAATTGGGCAATGGAAAAATAATTATGAAATTAATCAAATTGGTTTGTCAAACGAAATTCCCGTAACAAAGAATACTTTAATGCATGTAAAATTCTCCATGGATGAAATTAGGAATTCTAGATTTGGCATTTCAGATAAAACTGTCAATGGTTTTGTGGCTATTGCATTGCAGTTAAATCCAAAAGTCCAAGAAATGGAATTGGACGATGCAATCGAACTTGAAGAAAAAGAGTATAATTCTATTCTTGAAGAATTGGATGGTTTGGAATTATTGGATGAAAATGAAAGCATCCCTATCGAAACTGAAGATTATCTTATTTACAAATTGGAAAAGGAATGTCATGTGACTACTTCCATTCCTGCAAATGAATTTACAAAAAAATATTATCAGGATGAAATAAAAAAAATTGAAGATGCATTAGACTAGAATGCATCTAATGTTGTTTTTTTGTCTCTTTTTAATTCGCGAGGAGGTTCGATAGCTACAAATTCGATTCCTTCCTCTTCAATCAATTCTTGAGCATCATCCATGATTGATGGTGCCACAAGCAGGCCTCTTATTTTTTTCTTTTGGGCTTCGCATTCTTTTAGATAATCATTTTCTGTATTTTCTAAATCTTGAAGGTATCTTCTAAGTTGTTTTACAGCTGTGACTCCTGCTTTGCGAGCTTTCAGTTCTAAAACCATTAAATTATTGTCTTTATCTTTTCCCAATATGTCAATAAAACCATGTTCAACACTGTATTCTCTTGTTGTTGGGGTGAATCCTTCTTCAATCATATGGGGCTTTTCCATAATCATATCACTCATATCCTTCTCGTATCCTGCCTGTTCCAGTTCCTCATAATCTTCGATATTGGCATAATTGATAAAATGGATTTTTCGTATCTCGACAGTCAATAATTCTTTTGGGGTTCTTCTATGACTTTCTAAGAATAGATTATCATTTTTGATGTAACTTCTTGTTTTTGATTTTGGAGGTTGCCAATTCACTGGTTCAACCTTTTTTTCTTGGTGTATTAAAAATGCACCGTCTGGCTTAATTAAAATAATTCTTTCTCCCCAATTAAGTTGGCTCAGTGCTCTTCCTTCATAATTAACTTTACAACATGCATAAATGACAATTGTAGCTCTTTTACGTAGAGCTTCATGAACTAAATCATAAGCTTGCTTGCAATCAGGTTTTTCTAAAATTTTATATTTCATCACAATAACATTGTTTAGTTTAATTTAAATAATTTGTTTTTTAAAGATTTATTTGAAATGCCAATAATATTGTGAGGGATTAAAATTTACGACGAAGAATATTTTGATGATAAAAACAAGTATTATACATTATCCTCATTTAAGTTTGAAAATGGAAAAATCCTTGAAGATGTAAAAGTGGAATATACGACTTTTGGAACTCCAAGATATGATGAAAAAGGAGTTATTGATAATGCAATTTTATATTGTCATGGGTCTTTGGGCAAATTTTCTTCTATGAAAAAGATCTTACCTTTAAGTGGAAATGATGGTCCTTTTGATGAAAATAAATATTTTTTCATATCTTTAACTGCATTGGGCTCTCCGGGGTCTTGTTCCCCTTCAAGCACTAACTTAAAGAATAAATTTCCAAAATATTCCATCCGAGACATTGTTAATTTCGAAAAACAGTTTTTAGCTGAAAAATTTAATATAAATCATCTTTTGGGAGTAATTGGTGTTTCAATGGGTGGTTTTATTGCTATCACATTGGCCATTGAATATCCTTATTTTGCTGATTTCATTATGCCTGGCGTAAGCAGCTATAAGGTTGCAGGGCATGATTTTATTTTATCAAAGTTTGTCAATGAAATAATAGAATCCGATCCTGATTACAATAGAGGTGAATTGTCTTATTCATTAATTAGAACATTGCGATTAGCCAATTTGGCGGAATTTAATTTTGGTCTTTCCAAAGAAGCATTAAGGGCAATGTCCAACACGGAATTGAGTGCCGAATTTGAAAACTTTGGCAATGAAAGCATAGACATTGATATTTATGATTTAAAGTATTGCAATGAATGTTGTATGAATTTTGATGTTGAAAATGAATTGGATAAAATCAAATCTAAAGTACTAATTGTAGCATGCAAACAGGATCCTCATTTCCCACCTGAATTGGATGCAATTCCAATGTCTGAAATGATTAAAGATTCTGAATTGATTGTAATGGATTCTCAATTGGGACATTTATGCTTCAATGAACTTGAAGTTATCTCCGATGAATTAAAGGAGTTTATGAGTGGATTTGATGATAGTTAAAATTGTTGATTATGGTGAGGAGGATAACAAGAAATTTGTCGAATATGACGTATTTGACTTGTTGCAAAAGCAAATGGAATTTCTTAATGACAACTTGGATGAAAAAACAATCATTGACGGAGATATTTTTAAAATTAAAATGTATTTTGATGATGTGTTATATCCATTTCAAAGTGAAATAGCTAAGATTCGTATTGATGATTTCATAGCCCGTGAAGAGATTGAAATGAACATTTTCTTATCTAGTTTTTTAGAGGATTTATGAATACTTTTTTTTTGTTTGAATAATTTTTGGGAAATATCAATCTTGATGTTAATTTGTTATTAGTTTCGAATATTTGTCATGTAAAATTTTTCCACAAGCATAAATATTATATGCCTAAGAACGATATCTATAATTAGAATATGGTGATTTATTTTGAGTCAAATGTTTGATGGTTCTAAAAGATTTGGAACATATGTTATGGACGAGTTTGAATTTGAATCGGGAAGGGTTCTTAATGATGTGGATGTTGAGTATTATACAGTAGGGAATCCAATATATGATTCTGATGGAAATATCATTAATTCAATTATTTTTTGTCCAGCAATTAAAGGCGCTCAGAGTTTATTTAATGAGATGCCAATAAATGTTTCAAGACTTAATATAGCTAAAAAAGAATATTTTTATATAATCATAACTTCATTAGGGGTTCCAAAATCATGTTCTCCATCAACAACAGGTTTAAAATATAATTTTCCTAATTATACATTCAAAGATAGGGTTAATTTTAAAAGAAAATTTCTTAAAGATAAATTTAATATTGTTAAAGTCCATGGTGTTGTTGGCGAAGGAGTGGGGGGTTTTGATGTTTTCACTTGGGCATGTGAATATCCTGATGAAATGGAATTCATTGTAGTTATCAATAGTTCTTGCGAGAATTCCGGTTATAAATATGTTGTTGCGAATACTGTAAATGAAATGATAGAATCATCCGACGAGTATTATTCTGAAATTTATTCTTCTTCATTAACTCAAACAATGATGGCTATAAACAGATTGTTGTTTGCATTTTATTTACCTAAAAGAATTCTTACAGGATTTAATAATGATGAGCTTGAATATATGATGGAGGAATACGTTGAGGATGGATTATTCTTAGATGTTTATGATTTTAAAATTCGAAACGATTGTATTATTAACTATAATATAAAAGATAAATTATCCAATATTAAAGTTAAGACATTAGTCATAAGTACCTATGATAATGTTTTTTTCATTCCGGAAGTTGATGCAATTCCTTTAAAAGATTTGATTGAAGATTGTCATGTGCTTTTATTTAAATCCAATAAGATGGTATATTCGGATTTAGAAGATTTTTCTGAAATGACTGGTCCGGTTGATGATTTTGTAAGGCCATTCATAGAAAAAATATTGGAAGATAGTGAAGACTATCTTTAATTATTCATTTTGAAGCGTCAAGCATATGTTGCACTGCTTTCAGTGATTTTTCAGCCACATCTTCTGGTAAGGTGACTTGCGGAGCTTCATTTATAATGGATTCCCTTACTTTTTCTAATGTATGCAATTTCATTGTTTCACAAATCGCTCCTTCAAGCAAAGGATATAATTTTTTTCCTTCAACTTCAAGATTGATTCTTGTAATCATGTCAACTTCAGTTCCAAGGACAAATTCCTCTTTATCACTTTCAGTAATGTATTTAAGCATTCCACCAGTTGACATTACTTGATCACAAGCTTGCTGAACATCTATATTACATTCTGGGTGGCAGATAATTTCTGCATTTGGGTATTGTTCTCTTTTAAGTTCAACATCTTCAATATGGAACAGTTTGTGGACATAACAGTGTCCCCCTTTAGGGACTGGAATGATTTCCTTATCTACTTTTTGAGCAACATGATTCGCTAAATTGTTATCAGGTCCGAATAAAATTTTATCTTGTTTTAAGCTTTCGGTAACTTTTACCGCATTGGCTGAAGTGCATAATGTGTCAGCATGTTGTTTAGCTTCAGCAATACTGTTTACATAAAGAATAACTCCTGCATCAGGATATTCCTCTTTTACTTTTAAGAGTTCTTCTTCAGGTAGCATATGCGCCATTGGACATTCTGCTTCCAGATTTGGGATAACTATTTTTTTGTCCGGATTTAATATGAATGCAGTTTCAGCCATGAAATCTACACCACAGAAAATCACTAAATCTTTATCATCAATTTCGGAAGCTTTTATACATAATTCCAATGAATCCCCAAGAAAATCTGCAATTTCTTGTATTTCTTTTGGTTGGTAATTGTGTGCAAGGATTATAGCATTCTTTTCTTCTTTTAATTTCAAAATTTCTTCTTGAAGAGAACTGTTCATTTCATTCACCCATTTCCATATATTTTCTAATTTCATTAGTAATAATTAATTTATAGTCGTCTTTACTATTAAAGTCTTTTACCCAAAAGGATACTTTCAGTTGAGTTTCTTCAAAGGTTAATCCTTTTGAATAAACATTAGGTTTCGGAGTTTTAGCAATTCCATCATAATCGCTAATTTTTTTAACTATATATTCTTTAAATTGTTCAATATCTACATTTAATGCTGCACCGGTAAGTATATCTACTCTATATTTTTCAGGATTCTTGAATTGTAAATAGGAGTTATTTGTTAATGTGGAATTTGGAACATGAATCTTAACGCCATTGTCATCAATAACGGTTGTTGACCTAAGCTTTACCCGTTCAACAACTCCCTTTTTATTGTTGATTTCAATCGTATCTCCGACCTTGATGCTTCTGCCTAAAATCAATATTATTCCTGAAAATAAATTGGATATGATGTCTTTAGCAGCAAAACTCACTGCAATACCAATGATTCCCAAACTGAGCAATGTTCCAGCCAAATTAATACCAAAGAATTGTAATATTGTCATTAATGCAATAAAATAGATTATATAATTGATTATATCTCTAATGAGGTATATTGCAGTCATGTCTTTATTAAATCTTTCCATTTTATTCATTAAAAAAGCGATGAGACGGGTTATAATGGAAGTAATTATGATAATTGCCAAAATATAAACTAGAATCATTGTCGGTTCATTTATATTGGTTGGAATGTTCATTTTAATCACAAGTCAATTTTTTTTAAATCTTCGGCTATTTCAGCATTTTCAAATATTTCCAATGCTTCTTTTAATAGTTGGTCAGTATTCGGATATCTTGTACTGATATGTGTCAATATTAAACGTTTTGAATTTGATTTCTTAGCTATTAATGCTGCATCAGCAGATGTTGAATGGAAATTTTCTTCTGCTTTATCCTTATCATCTTTTACATATGTTGATTCATGAATAAGAAGTGTTGAATCTTTTGCTAGTTCAATCATTTCATCACATGGTGTCGTATCTCCGGAATATGTGATTTTTATTCCTTTTCGAGGAGGCCCTAGGACTTGTTCGGGTTTTATAATTTTACCATCTATCTCTACTTCTTCGCCATTATGTAATCTTCCGAAATCCGGTCCGACAGGAACTCCTAATTCAATTGCCTTCTGGCGTAGGAATCTTGGTTTTTTCAACTCTTCAATTGAGTATGCAAGACATGGAACCTGGTGATTTACATTTTGGGATTTGATAATGTACTCTTCGGTTTTCTCTACAACTTCTGAGCCAATTTCAATAAAATCAATTGGAAATTCAATTTTACAATAACCTAAGGTAAAAATTGCTTCTTTAAGTTTATTTAGACCTTTTGGTCCGTATATTGTTAATTTTGTATCTCTTCCTCTGAAATTCATTGACTGCAGTAAGCCAGGAAGGCCTAAAATATGATCTCCATGGTAATGGCTGAGGAATATCTTAGATATCTTCATGGGACTTACTCTTGCATAAATCAGTTGTCTTTGTGTTCCTTCCCCACAGTCAAATAACATCACTTCTCCAAATGCTTTAAGGACAATTGAAGGATGATTTCTTTCATATGAATGAACTGCAGACGATGTGCCTAAAAATGTAATTTCCATTTAATCACTTATTTTATATTATAAGATTACTATATATTTTAATAATTATTAATATTTTAGGTGATTTTTTGGATAAAATTATTGAATATATGCTTGCTGAAGATGAAGGATTTGGTGACATTACCTCAAATGCCGTTGTTGAAAAGGACAAGATTGTAAATGCGCAGATTGTTTCAAAGGATGAGGGTGTTTTGGCAGGTATTGATATTATTCGTGATCTTTTTGAAGAAAAGGGTGTTGGCATTACATTTTGCTTAAGTGATGGAGTAGAAATTTCTAAAGGGGATTTGTTAATTTCCCTTAAAGGTGATGCAAGAACTATCCTGCTTCTTGAAAGGACTGCATTAAACTTGCTCATGAGGATGAGTGGAGTTGCCAGTGCGGCCAATAATTATGTTAATCTGGTTAAGGATTGTGATGTAAGAATAGCAGGTACACGTAAAACTTCTCCAGCTTTAGGCAAATTTGATAAATATGCTTTAGAAGTTGGCGGTGCTGATACTCATAGGTTTGGTTTGGATGATATGGTTTTGATTAAGGATAATCATATTGCCGCTTGTGGAACTCCTTTGGAAGCGTTACTTAAAGCTAAAGAAAATGTAAGTTTTTCTAAAAAAATAGAAATTGAAGTAGAGACACTTGATGATGCGATTGAATGTGTGAAAAATGGTGCAGATATTGTAATGCTTGACAATATGTCTCCTGAGGAAGTTGATGAGGTAATTACTGAACTTGAAAAATTAGATATTCGTCAGAATTCATTGATTGAAGTATCTGGCGGCATTACAGAGGATACAATTTTGGATTATGCTGATTTGGGAGTAGATATTATTTCCATCGGTGCATTAACACATTCCTCAAGGAGTTTGAATTTTAGCCTAAAAATGGAATGAATCGAATACCTACAACCTTAATGATAGCACTTCTTTTAGCTCTTCATCACTCATTTCGGTAATGAATGTTTCATCATTGCTTATGGCCTTCCCGGCCAAATCTATTTTTCTTTTACTTATTGCATCAATGGCTTCTTCGAGAGTTCCTTTTGTTATGAATCGATACACCATAACATCCTTTTCCTGCCCGATTCTGTGAACCCTGTCTGTGGCCTGATTTTCAACCGCCGGATTCCACCATAAATCGTAATGTATCACATTGCTGGCTGCAGTTAGATTTAAACCGGTTCCTCCAGTCTTAAGGGTGGCTACAAAAATTTTATAATCAGGATTTTCCTGGAATGTATTGATAATTTCTGTTTTTTCTTTAAGGGTTTGTGAGCCATGCAGGAAAAGCACATCTGTTTTTAACTTTTTAGACACTAGTTGTTGGATTAATTTGCCCATCTCAACGTACTGGGTGAAAATTATTACTTTTTCGTCCATATCCAGTATGTTTTCCAAAATATCAATCAAAAGTTCCATTTTTCCAGATTCGGAAATCTTTGGATTTTTTATGTCTAGGAATTGTGCTGGATGGTTGCAGGTTTGTTTTAGTGCGGTTAATATTTTAAGAATTATTCCTTTCCTTTGAATTCCTTTTGAGTTTTCAATATCAAAAAATATTTCTTCCAGAATTGCATTGTATAACTTGATTTGTTTTTTAGTTAATGTGCAGTAGATGTCATTCACTAATTTGTCGGGCAGTTCTTTTTTAATGTCATCATCGGTTTTCAAACGTCTCATTACAAAGGGTTTGGCTATCGTTTTAAGATTCTCTAAAGTTTGTTTGTCTTCTAATTTTTCTATAGGAACCACATAATCTCTTTTAAATGCATCTTTGGTGGATAAATAGCCTTTATTAACAAAATCAAATATTGACCAGTAATCCATTAATCGATTTTCTATGGGTGTTCCGGTTAGGGCAATTTTGGTTGATGCATTAACGCTTTTGATGGCTCTTGTCTGTTCAGTATTTGGATTTTTAATGTTTTGAGCTTCGTCAATTACACATAAAAGCCAATTTTTATCTAAAAACATATCCAAATCAAGTCTAACAACACCATAAGATGTCAATATGATGTCATAATCTTCTAAAGGGAATGTTCTGTTAGATCCATGATATATATAGTATGTTAATTTGGGGGTGAATTTTTTTATTTCCTGCTCCCAATTTGAGATTAAAGTTGGAGGGACGATAATCAAGGTGGATTCACTATCAAATTGGCTTTGCTCTTTGAAATAAAGGATTGCACTTAAAATTTGTATTGTTTTTCCGAGCCCCATGTCATCGGCCAATATGCATCCGAATTTATATTTGATATTCTGAATTAACCATGAATAGCCGATTTTTTGATAAGGCCTTAACTCTCCGGTTAATGATTTGGGAGATTCATAGATTTTTGCTTCCTTAATCAACTTTTTGAATTTTTTGTAATCCTCGGGAGCTTTTAGGTTATGGGTCATATTTTCCCCTATGGTTTTTCTAAGTAAATATATTGTTTCATATTTGATATATTTTTCAAATTCTTCTTAAAAATTTCATCAAAATACAAACTTTAATAATATAATAAAATCATATATTAAAGATAGTAAATTATTATTTTTTTATGATGGTGATTTAATGGTAAAAATAGCTAAATTGGCTTTGGAAGATGG
>JAZUAV010000021.1:0-11289 GCA_045638165.1 Methanobrevibacter sp. | reverse complement strand
TGGTAAGTGTCAAGTGGTTAGGTCTTGAAATAAGTATTTTTTCTAAAACATTTTTATAATGAAAATAAAGAATAATGAGTTTAGATATATGGAAAAACAAGTTTAAAAAATAATATTTGATGAAAATAAGAAAAAATTGAAAAATCAATTTGTTGATTTTTCAAGATGTTTTTCAAACCATCCTCTAACTTTATGACAAATATAATCAAATACTCCAGAAATAGTTTTAAAATCAGCTTTTCGTGCTTTTTTCAATATTTTACCAATGTAATTCTCACATTTATTATTTGTCTTTTCTAATTTACCTTTAACTTCTTTTTTAAGGAAAACAATGAATCTTTTATAAACTGGGAAGAAATTTTTATTTAAATATTCTGCTAAAAATGTAGGATATTCGTCTATTTTTTCTCGAACCTTATTTATTTGTTTTATTGCATCATCATATGTTTTCTGTTCGAATATTTCTTTGAATTCATCATGATAAACTTCAAATTGTTTTCTATATTTTTTTGCTTCTTTTTTTACTAAATCATTTATTTTTGATTGAGAATAATTTGGATTAGAATCTTTTAACTCTTTTTTATATTGCTTTCTGTATTTGTTTGTTTCTTGGTTTATTAAGTCATTAATTCGTTGTAATAGGTGGAATATGCAATGTTGGTGATATTGAAAGCCTAATTCATTCATTACTTCATCATATCCATTTTGAGAGTCTGTAGTGATTGCTTTTCGTTTATATGGCGGGATTGATTTATCAATGAAATCTTTAATAGTTTCATTGTCTTCTTTTTTAACAATAGCCTCGGCAATAGGGAGATATTCAATAGTATCTATTAAAACAAGCCTGTAAACAAATTTACCATTTTGTGGAAGCCATTGTGCATCATAATTATAAAATCCCGAATAATTGAAATCAAATTTTATATAACAATCATCATTATTTGTAAATAAAGATTTTCTTGCAGTTTCATGAGAAATAGGTATCTTTGTAAATAATTCAATGTCTTTACTATGTTGTCTAAGCGTTTTATCACCATTGCGCAAAGATAAACCAACATACTCTTTAACATAAGTTGGAATTTTTGCATAAGGATCAAAAGCACCAGATAACTCTGTTTGACTCTTTTTACCACATTCTTTACATTCATAACGTTTTAATTTTAAAATTGCTAAATTTCCATCATCATTAAATACTTCACGGACATTATAATCCTTTTTAATCACATGAAAAGATCCACAATGTTTACAAAACGGAGTAACATAACATAAAACGCCATTTTCATCATAATACAGACCTTCAAGAGCTAAATCTCCAAAAATCAAAAAACTTTGCACTGTATTATCAATCCGATGAAATTTAGGTTTTATAACTTTCATATTCGCTAAAGGATCACTATAATCAGAATAGAAAAATTTATATTCATTGCCAAACAATTTACATATGAGAGACTTTATATTTTTCGGATTCATACTTATATATATGTCTCTCACCCAATATAAATATTACGGGGCTTATTTTTATAAATAAAAGTTAAAAAAATAATAATATTTAATTTGAATAAAAATTTCATATTCAAATAAAAAAAATAAATAAAAATAACGAAAATAATAAAGATCAAAATACAAAAATATTACAATACGAAATTAGTGAAATGCAATTCATATATAAAGGTTTGCAAAAAAATTTTAATAAAAAACAAGGTTAGTCACAAGTTGAGTACTTAAGACCTAACCACTTGACACATACCCGTGCCATGGAGCTTTATGACGATATCATAACCAAAATCTTGGCTTATTCAAACACATCATATTCAAAAAATAGAATATTGCTGCTTTCTCCATCAAAGGATATTGATAAAATCAATTCAAGACTTGATTTTGTAATGAATGCTAAAGAGCATGTCTCACAGCTTCCAATAATCAAATTAAGAGGATTGATGAAAAATCTTAAGGAAGTTGAAGAGGCAAAACCTGAATATGATCCAAGCAAAGCAATCATTGTTGAAAGCGAAGAAGACAATTCGTATCTTACTGACCTGGGATTGAATCAATATTATCCTATCATTACTGCTAGTGATTCTCCGTTACTTAAAGAAGAAATGATGAATTATGATTTAGTATTTTATGTATATTCACAGGGAATTCTTGATTTTGAAGGAATGCCAAACCTTATTATGATTAACATTGAGGAAAACGATTATGAAATTGTTCCCGAAAAAATCATAAACTTTTTTATTCAAAACAAGGATCTATTCTCTAAAGTTCATGAAATACAAAAAATCAGAAATAAGGAAAGTGTTTTGGGAGAAATTATTCCAATTATCAGTGAGCTGAATATTATCGATAAAAGGGAAGTGGATATTGAGAAACTTGTCTTTTCTCTTAAAGATGAGATGGATGAAGAGTTAGAAAACTCCATCAAACAAGTTGATCTTGAAGGAGATGAAATACTCAATCTATTAAACAACAACTTCCCTCCAAAGATTAGTAAAATATTTGACGAAATAATCAGTAAAAGAAAGGAAATTATCCGTGAAAAAACTGGACTAAGCTTTGACCCATATCTTCGGACATATCCTATCCAAATTGACGAAACCGAAATTCAAAGGGTGACACTGGAACAGTCATCAAAAAAAGAGAATGACATTTTTGACATCAAGAAAAGTGCAGCAATTGAACTGAATTCAATTAGGGACAAAGCAATAAAAGAGGTTGAAGATGCCATTAAATTCGATTATGAATTCAGCCTTGGCAGTTTCGCATACGAATATGATTTATGCAGACCCCTCTTTAGCGATGAAATCAAATTAAACGGAGCATTGCACTTAGAATTAGCGCTTAAAAAAGACAAGGAAGATATTCAGAAAGTGGATTATCAGCTTACAAAAGATGAAAATATTGCTTTATTGACAGGAGCCAATAGTGGTGGAAAAACCACACTTTTAGAAACATTGACACAAATATCCCTTATGGCACAAATGGGTCTTCCGGTAAGTGCAAATCATGCAGAAATAAAATTATTCGATGAAATTTATCATTTCTCCAAGAAAAGATCACTTGATGCAGGCGCATTTGAATCATTCTTAAATGTTTTCATACCAATCGTCACCACAAATAGTGAAAAGTTAGTATTATTAGATGAACTTGAAGGAATCACAGAACTCGAAGCAGCCGTCAAAATCATATCAACATTTATTGATATGATTAAAGAGTCCAACTCTTATGGTGTTATTGTCACTCATATGGCAAGGGAATTGATGAACTACACCAATATCCGTGTAGATGGTATTGAAGCAAAAGGATTAGATGAAAATTATAATCTAATTGTGGACAGAACCCCTAAAATGAATTTCCTTGCAAAAAGTACACCTGAATTAATTCTAAAAAGGATTTATGAAAAATCAGATGATGATTTGAAAGCTGTATATGCTAGGATTTTAGAAAAATTCTAAACCATATACTACTTTTTACTATTTTTATTCAATGCAAATGAACATAGTCGCCAAATCTATTTACCCCCAACAATTAAATATTAAATTGATGAATAATTAATCAGAAACCCAAAGAGAGAATAACATGACATCAAGCAAAGAATATCTTGAATATATATTGGAGCAACTGTCCTATTTGGATGACATATCCTATCGGGCGATGATGGGAGAATACATCATCTATTACCGTGGAAAGATTGTTGGAGGAATTTATGATGACCGCTTTCTTGTAAAACCCGTACCCGTAGCTTCAGCACTAATGCCCGATGCAAATATGGAATTTCCATATGAAGGTGCAAAGGAAATGCTGCTCGTTGATAATTTAGAGGACAAAGAGTTTCTAAAAGAACTGTTGGAAGAAATGCATGAAGAACTTCCAGCGCCAAGGAAAAAACATGAATAATATGTCAATTCGTTAAATAAGATTTTTACAAATATTAACTGGTTATCTAAGGCTCCTTTAAAAATTTTGTTAATTTATATTAAATAATAAGAATTAAGAAGTTATTTTCAAAAATAGAAAGAAATTAAAAACGTTAAAAAAAAAATTGTGATAAATCATTAATGATTTATCGTATGTTCAAGAATCGCATAACTCAAGAAATCATGTAATTGGATACGCCTTGTAAATCAAAACCTTGTAATTATTATTCATCACTACTGTAACCTGCATAGGATTTCCATTAGGGTCAGTATACTTGATAAATACATAATGACTATTCCCCCCAGAGTTATAAATGACTTCATTAATTTTACCGGATTCTCCTAGGTAATTCCAACCAACAACATTATAATCCTCATCAAACTCGAGGAAATCCCGTAAGTTGTTAACAATTCCATTCTGTCGACCTGGAGGCAGTTCATTAAAATATTTTATTTCAATAGAAGGATTTTCTGGAAGAATGGGTTGTGCCCCTTCTTCTGGAAGAATAGGTAGTACCTCGTCCCATATTAATTGTGATTGGCCATTTGGCATTTTTAAGAAATATGAATCGGAAACTTTAACAACCCTCCATTGTGGATAATAGTTGTCGCCAAGTTTTATACAATCACCTTTATAATACCATTGACCTTCAAATTTTACACAATCACTTCTCAAACAAAAGCGCCCATTACCATCTTTATCATCAACGAATTCACAGTCACGCATTAACTGTGGTTTACCCTCAACTTCTACAACATGTTCTTTTAGATAATATTTGTCTTCAAAAACTACAAGATCCTCCATCTTATGCCATTTTCCATCATCCGCCACAAAGGCTTCCTCACCAACTTTATAATATTCATCATCAATTTTTACGCAAAGTCTACCCTCATCATTTTTTTCGAATTCATTTTTCAGGATTTTAGCGGAACTAGTAGAAGATGGTAAAAACTCAGCAGTTATTAATGCAGATTGTACAGCGAGAGTCACCATTGCTGTAGTAAAAGCAATGAATGTTGCTTTTCTATTGTAGTTTAGATTATACTGATGTGAAGAAATAGAATATGCGCCAGATACACCTAAAGTACCTGCAACCGCAACTCCTACACAAATTCCTACTGTTATAGCGATGACTATATTTCCTCCTGAAGCAATAAAACCAACACAGGTGAAAAGAATACTAGTAGCAACAACCCCTACAGCACAAACAGCTGTTATCAATGCGGTTTGAGTAGCAGATATACTTTCAACAAATTCAACAGGACCTTCCGCTCCAGATAACCTTTTTCCATTTAATACTACTACTCCCTCATCCACATTTAACACATCATTTCCGGTTCCATATCCTTTGTTGTTTTTAAATGTACAATTTTCTAAAATTAAAAGACCCTGAGAAAATATTGCCCCTCCATTTTTAGCATAATTGTTAGTGAATGTACAATTAGTACATATGACTGTTCCGGCATTAAGTATTGCTGCACCATCATCTCTTTCAAACCAATAATCCATTCTATTGTTGTTGAAGTGTACATTGTTAAATATACATGTACCATTAAGGTTTTCAATAGCTATGTTAAATCCCTCTACAGTTAAGTTGGATACTGCAAATGTTTGATTATATTGATTTACAAACCATTTATTTTCGTCTCTGTCCCCTGATGAGGCATGAATTGTTGCACCATTACCATTAATTAGGATAATATTAAATCCATTATTTTCACTCCACTGTTGATTAGATCTAAAATAACTATTGTTCCCAAGAATAACATCAAGTACGTAGTTGATACCATTAAAATTATTAATATTATCCATATCTTTTTTAACAATGTCCATGACAGGAGTTTTAAGAATTTTATTTAAATCAACATTACATGCAGCATTATATTCTTTTAGATTATTAACCTGTACGGTTTTAATAAGTTTAGCATTGACTTCATAAAAATTGGATATTAATCCGGCGAAAACATCATCTAAGCTTCTAGCCTGAATAACATATTCATTTTCATAAGTAATGTTGTATTCATCAAAATTCTTAGCCAGAACTAATGTGAAGGTTTGTGTTTCATTTGAAAATATTCCATAACAGTATGTATCCTCATTTAGAAAATTCACCGTTAATAATGAAGAATAGATAATTGGAATAATGTTGATGTTTTCATCAAGAAATTGTGAATAATACACTTTACGTAAATTATTCGTATCGGCATTAATCAGAGTTCCATTAATGTAAAATATATTGTCACATCCTATATTATTAAAGCCAAAAGAATCATGTTTCCTGTCTAAATATACAGATTCATTAAATAATTGAGATGTGGAATTGATAAAAAATGTGTCATTGATGTTAATATTTCTCCCTGCAAGATATATCGCTCCACCTACACCCCTTGCAGTATTATTTATAAAAATTAAATTGTTTATATTTCCATTATCTCCGGCCCAAGTGATTGCACCACCATTTACAGCCACATTTTCTAAAAAGATACAATTTGATATTGTTCCGTTATTACCTTTCCAATAAACCGGACTCATATCAGTAACATAATTAGTAGCTATTGGATTTCCTTCTATTGTTATTTTTAATTTTTGTCCGTAGCCATGACAGTTAGAAAAGGTTAAATCAGAAATTTTAACATTGTCCCCCATTATTTTAAATGTTACAGACTTATCCTTCCCATCTATACAATGCCCATTTCCATTAATTGTAATGTTGTCAGCACTAATAGTAATACATGGGTTATCCCTACTTGAGTTTGTGAAACAATAATCTTTTTCAATATTATAAACATCCCCTGATGCGAGGTTTTGAATATCATTATTTAGCTCATCAAATGAACCTTGGTCATTATTCAAGGCAGTATTTTCAAAAGTGCCCTGATCATTATTCAGTACAGTATTTTCAAAAGTGCCTTGGGATAAATTATGTGTAGTTTCATTCACGTCACTTGCATAAATGCAGGAACTACATAATAATATAACTAAACATAAAAAAACAAATGCAATATTTTTTAATTTATACATATTCAAACCTAAACCATCTTATATTTTAATTTTTATTGTTCACAATACATTTTTTGTTATTTAACCGATTTAATACTTTTCAAAATAGAATCCATATCATACCCGCAACTTGCTAATAAATCTAGTGAATATTCAATAGTAACCAGTTTTGATAGATTATAGCCTCTATAATGAACTGATACAAGATTTTTTGTATGTGGAGTAAAGTCAAAAGATACACTATTTCTATCAATTTCTTCATTTCTTGTTTTTGCAGGCATATCATCTACAGTAACTGTAAAATTAATGTCAGAAATATCAAAGACATCAGTGAATAAGGTGTTATCAGATTTAAAGAAGAAAACTTTTACATTAAGGAAAACTTCATAATTGTCATCCATATCCACATCAAATACTAAATCTAATTTAATAGGATTACTATCACTATAATGATCATCGGAAAATAATCCCCATCTAATCAATTGATCATTATTTGAGTTAGGATTCTTGCCTGTCCAAAAATTACATGATATTTGTTCATAGGCTCCCCAGTTATATACGGATTGTCCGGTGCCAGCACTATTTCCACTGAAAATATTTTTAGTTAGCCATAAATGGGAACTTGATGAATCCACATAAATTGCTCCGCCATCACCTTTGCACTTATTATTTATGAATTCACATTCTGAAATAGAAATGTAATTTTTGCTATCGATGTAAATCGCTCCACCATCACCTGTTTGAGCGTTATTGTTGATGAATGTTGCATTTTTGATATCTTTTCTGAATGTATCTGTGTATATTGCACCACCATGGTCTCGAGCAATATTATTTTCGAAATATGTGGCTCCTTCTAATGCAAGGGTATCTGAATATATTGCTCCACCTCTATTTTCAGCATAATTATTTTTAAATGTGGAATTAATAACATGTGTGTCATCCTTTGCACGTATTGCTCCACCATAACAAGAAAGAACGCTAGCTCCATCGGCTTTATTAGATTCAAATAAGCAGTTGTTGACAACTACATTATCTTCAGCGTATATTGCTCCTCCATCAACTAATGCGCTATTTCCCTTGAATAATGTGTTTATAGCTTTTACATTATAAGACGCATATATTGCCCCTCCCTTATCATCAGCCGCTTTATTATTAATAAAAAAAGAATTAAAAGACTGATTGTTCTTTTGTTGGATATTGATATTTACATTGTCAGCATAAATTGCGCCTCCATAGTCTTCGGCATTATTGTTTTCAAATGTACAGTTGGTTATAAAAACATCATCTTTTGCACGTATTGCTCCGCCGTAACACTCAGATCTGGCACCAGATGCACTGTTGGATTTGAAAATACAATTGTCAATAAAGATATTTTTTGCAGAAAATATTGCTCCCCCATCCACATATGCTTTATTGGAATCAAAAATAGAATTTTCAATATGAATTTCACCTTCAGAGTATATTGCTCCGCCATCATCATCGTTTGCACTATTGGACTTAAAAGTACAATTTTTGATTGTAAGGGATTTCCCCCCATCACTGTATATTGCTCCCCCATATGAATCAGCATGATTGTCATAAAAAGTACAATTTTCAAGAGTATATTGGGCAGTACCAGTAATATAAATGGCTCCCCCTTTTTCAGTATCAGTATTATGAGTATTAGTTATTATAAGATTTTTTAAAATAATATTCCCCTTATCTGAGTAAAATGCACTGCCGCCAGCTCCAGACTTACAATTTAAAGTATGACCATGACCATCAATGGTCAAATCCTTATTCAAATGAATTATTGAATTAGAATTACCATTATAATCTCTTGTTAAATCTAATGTAGAACCCATTGGAACATTATTTATCTCTTTTTGCAATTCATTAAAAGTGCCAGGAGTATTTGTTTCTTCAATATTTATATTAGTCAAATTATCAGCAATTAATTCATTTCCATTTTGTGTTTCATTAAAATCGAACGCTGAAATGGTAGGTATTGAAACAAATAAAACCATTAATGCAAAAATTAGAAAAATTTTTAATTTATTCATGTCGACCCCAACTTTGATATTTTATCAATATATTACATTTACTAATATTTAATAACTTCCGCATGTATGTGCTTACTTACATTAATATTTTGAAATATGATATGGATTTGTTCATTCATTGGGTTTAGTGTTTATTTAATGTTTATTCACCATTAGACAACCGCCATTAAAATAAGAAAAATGAACATCACTAATATCCAGATAATTAAATTTATTATTGGAAACATAGAATATGAAAAAAAGTTGTTGAAATAATATAAAAAGAGGGATTATAGCAATCCCTTAAATGTTTATTCGGCAGTACACCGTTGATTAATAATTGGGTCAAGTAATTTTCTTTTCCAATCATTTTAATTAAGTCTAATTGTTGTTCGCTCCAGCCCATATCCTCTTCTTCATCCTTGAGATATACTTTCATTAAGTCATAGGTTGTTGCATCAAAGATTCCGGAATCCATCATTTCGTTTAATAATTTAATTCCTTCAACAGATACATTGTAGTCATGTTCAATGAATTCAATTATATCATTGAAGATTGGTTGTGCTTCCTGTGCTTCCTGTTTGATTTCTCCACCTAAATCAAGAATACGATCCATGAACTGTTCTACGAAATCCATTTCTTCAGTTGCATGAGCTGCATATTTGTCCCCTAATGCTTGGAAACCTAGGCCTGCAAATATTTTGGATTGGATTCTGTGTCCAAATGAATTTGCGGATAATCCAGTTACAAGAAACTGTAATGCTTCAATTGTTTTTTCTTTATCAGACATAATTTTCACCTTTAAATAAATGACTTAAGATTCTTAAGTGTATAATTGAATATCTGAACTATACTATTTAAAATTAACGAATACATTAGCCCACTTAGAATAGGCATGAACCATCTTCTTGAATTTTTCTGCCTCTTCATCACTGTAATCCTCAAAAAATTTGGCATCAAATTCATACATTTCTTTTAATAGTGAAGAAATAATTAATTTAGCTTTATCAGTAACATTGAGAATCTTTTTAGACTTATTATTTTCATCAGTGCCACGATGTACCAATTCGTTTTTTTCAAGCCGTTTAATTATTTGAGCAACGTTAGCTTCTGAAACAAATAATATTTCAGACAATTCCCTTTGAGTTAAACCCGGATTATGATGAATGATACTCAAATATGTGAAATCCCGGGGAGTAATATCAGGATAATTGTCTTTTAAATATTTGGTGTATTGAATGCTGATATAATCAATATATAGAGCTACCGGTGCAAACGGGATTGTTTCATCGCCTGAATTTAAATCCATCATAAAAAACCACAATATATATTATGTATTTTTAAGTCTTATAATTTATTCTTCAAAAATTTTAAAAGAAGTTACTCCAAATATAAGACAATATAGTGAAAAAAACTATACAAAATATAATACCCTTTTTTAAAAAAAAGGCCAAATTAATTCCTTAAAGAAATACTCATTTTTTAAAAATACTCTTATATTCCACTTAATAATATAATCAAATAAATTATATTAATTTAATAAATAAAAAAATAATATTAATGATTAATAAACCAAATAAACCAAAAATAATATAGATTTTATTTTGCCCGTATACTATACAAAATATTTACTACATTTAGCTCTTACAACATAAAATTTAATATCAATCCATATAAATATTATCAATAATATTTTGGTGTTTGAAGTGGAAATAATAATGTTTTTTTTGAACTATGTGTAGAAAAAGAAGCTATAAAGCACATATTAAAGCTAATTGTCATTTAAATTGTCAGTTTATCAAATTAGAAAATTTCGGATAAAATCCAACTGGGCTTCCAATTCGACATCATAGATTGTTTTACATTAACAAGTTAATGGCCAACAATATGTAGTAACTTGCTAGGAATAAATAAGAGATAGCAAGCACTAAATTTTCAACATACGGAATACAAATTCCCCCAATTTGATTGGAGTGTTTTTAATTGAATGCTCTTTCCACTTCATAAAAACACCAACAGTTACATATATTATATTAGTGTTTTAGAATTAGATATTTCGTCTTAAAACTATTTATAATTTATTATTTTTAAAAATAAACATTGATTTTAGAATGTAAAATTGTTTTCAGAATGAAATATTGCTTTAATTTGACAATAAGTGTATGTGTCAAGTGGTTAGGTCTTAAGTACTCAACTTGTGACTAACCTTGTTTTTTATTAAAATTTTTTCATTTTTTAAAATTTTTTTGCAAACCTTTATATATGAATTGCATTTCACTAATTTCGTATTGTAATATTTTTGTATTTTGATCTTTATTATTTTCGTTATTTTTATTTATTTTTTTTATTTGAA
>JAZUAV010000020.1:0-16941 GCA_045638165.1 Methanobrevibacter sp. | reverse complement strand
AGGTGATATTGTGAAAGTTGTTGTAGATGCCGCAAATGTAGCTCACTATGTAAAAAATGAAAATGGGCAACCTAAAATGTCTAATATCCTTGCAGCTGTTAAAGCATTGGAAGAAAGTGAGGATGAGTTTGTAATTATTGCTGATGCATCACTTCGCCATGATATTGACGATAAAGAAAAATTTGAGAAATTGCTGGAAAGCGAAAATGTTGAAGAAGTTCCGGCGGGCAATGATGCAGATCATTTTATTCTTGAGATTGCTACATCTGAAAAAGCAAAAATATTGTCTAATGATAAATTCAGAGATTATGCTGCTGAATTTAGGAATATCGCTTCAATGAGAATTCCATTTGTAATTGAAAACGAAAGATTAACATTTGGAAAACCTAGAAAACCTAAAAAAGATAAAAACATTTTACAGCATATCTGTGATGAAATTATTAAAGAATTGAATTTCAAAAAATGGGAAATTTACACTGGTAAAGAAGGACTTGAAATTTCTCCACTTAATATTGCTAAACAGGCTATTATTCGTATTGATAATGAAACTAATGCAGATTCTAAACTCGAAAACATCTTTTCCAAAATACCAATGTTTAATAAGATTGTGGAAATGGTGGATGATGTTGAAATTGCTGCCCCGTACGTTATCTTCGTACTTGTCCATCCTAAAGATTATAAAGTGGCAGTTAAAAATGCAGGTAACATCTCTGTTACTGTTGCAGACAGGTTAGGTCTTGAGAAAAAACCGTTGATTGCTGTTCGTAATGATTTATTTACTAAACCAGGTAATTTTGAATTGAATATCCTGTTAGCTGATGAAGTAACTGAACAAGCTCCTTATAATGTTTTAGTTCGTGTAAGTGCTCATGATGAAGTATTTATTAAAAGGAACTCTAGAAACATTGCAAGTACTATTGCCGGAAGACTCGGATCTTGGAAATTCCCATTCGTTTCTGTTAAACCTGATGTGTTATTAGAAAAGCCTGGTGAATTCGAAATAGAACTTGAAAAAGGAGGGGACTTAGATGGCTAATAGCTTAACTAAGTCATTTATTAGGTTTACTACTAAACTTAATCCCATTGCTGTTGGAACAAAATATTTTCCAACAACTGCTCTTGAAACAGAATATGTAGAATTGTTTAACTACACTCAAACCATTCTTTTTGAGCTTGAAAGAGCAGAAATTACCTCCGATACTATTTTGCAAAATCTTATTCGTGATGTTGGTGCTGAAAATATTCCTAAGGAATATACTTTTCATGAACTAAAGCCAGCCGAAAATAAAATTGAAGAATATGCTTTAGTAAGTAATATTATAATGGGTAGTGACAGGTATTTCTATATTGAAATCCCCTATCCGTCTAATCTAATTAATATTTTTGTTAAAATTATCGAAAACGAAGCAGGAGAAATTGTCGAAAAAACAGACACAGAACTTGTTGCCAAGATGTTAAGTAAAAACGATGCAATTAGGGTTGCAATTGAAATTATCGGTATTGGATTGTCTGAAGGGGTTCAAGTAATATCCGCTGTTGGAATGACTGGTGCGGCTTCCATTGAACGAGCAATTCATTATACTCAGAGTGTTGGAAGTTTCCCTGGAATTGCATTCACTAAACTCGGTGGTGAATATGCGTTAGTTTTTGATTCTCCATTTTTATTAAGGGAATCTCATCCAATCGATTTGGAAAATTATTTATTCATTGATTTAATTGATTCCACTAAATTTATTAAGAAAAACGGTAGAAACCAACTTGTTGAACTTATGACCGGAATTAAGAATTTCATAGAAACTGAATGTGAAGGTGAGCTTGAAGGTTATAGGGAAGGTGGAGATGATTTTATTGCAAGATTCCCATCAAAAGATTTGGCCATTAGGGCGGGTCTTGATGCCGCTTGGTTTGCATTAGATAACGGTGCTAAAATAAGGGCGGGCATTGGAAGAAGTAGAAGGGAAGCCGGTGAGAGAGCCCAATTGGTAGATGATTTACAATCAACAGCACCATTGTCTTTAGTTGTTTTTGAACTGGCTAATGGATTATATGCATATAATATTCCATCTGAATTTACAAGAACTTTAATTAATTTAGTTGAAAATGAAAAGCCGAAATTAATCGGAGTATTTGCATTTGTATTTATTTTCGTTTATTTAATGTCTATTTTAGGGCTTGGAATGTTTGGATTTGTTGGAATTATTCTAGCTTTGGTTTATGCATTTGTAGCTTAATTGATAATCAAGAGAAGTAATATGAGAAGAAGGCGAAAAGAAGAAGATAAGAGAGTGTTGAAATCAAGATATAGTCAACCTCCTAAACAAAAAAGAAGGATAAGGAATAAATCCAGAAATCGTAATCATTATGGGCAAAGAAAGGAATCCAAGGCTAGTAAAACTACAATGCTACTAATTGTAATCGCTTTAATTGCTTTTGTTGCCGGTGCAGGTTTTGGAGTTTCAATGGCTCTTGGAGTTTTCGATGATGATAGTGATGATTCTGTTCAAGTAGAGAATGTTACTGTACAGATGACTACTCATTTAAAGAATAAAAGTGCAGATATGTATTATGATGATGAAAAAATAGATTATAACAGTGTTGAGGACATTGCAGAATATAATCTGACAAATGATACTATAATTTATTAATTGATTTAGTGATTTTTATGAATTTTATTAGAAATCTTGATGGAGGATTTTCTGTCATTGAAAATCTTAAAGTATCTGGAGCACGCGAAGGAAAATTTGGAGTAAGTATAATTGTTTGTCCAAACAGTACTGCTTCTGCTGTTTTCACTTCGAATAAAGTAGTTGCAGCTCCTGTAAGTTACACAAAAAAAGCTATTAAAAATGGACTTATATCAGCAGTTTTTGTTAACAGTGGAAATGCTAATTGTTTCACTGGTCAACAAGGTTTTGAAGACTGTGAAACTTTAGTTGAACTTGTTTCTCGTGATTTAGACATTCCAAAAGATGAGATAGCTATCGCATCAACTGGCGTTATAGGTCGTGAAATGCCGATTGATATTATTTCTAAAGTAGCTTATGAATCTATTTCCAAATTGGGAAATAAACCGGAAAACTCTCTTGCAGCCGCTCGCGCCATTATGACAACTGATACATTTCCAAAAGAATGTGCATGTGAAGTGACTCTTACAACTGGCGAAACTGTTAGAATAGCGGGAATTACAAAAGGCAGTGGTATGATTGCGCCTAATATGGGTACTATGTTATCATTTATCGTAAGTGATGCTGTTATTCCGGCTCAAAATATTAAAAAAGCATTAAAACAAGCTGCAGATGTTAGTTTTAACATGATTGTTGTCGACGGGGATGAAAGTACAAATGACACCTGTTTAATGTTGGCTAATGGAGCATCAGGTGTAGATGTTGTTAAAGATGGAAAAATTGATTCCAACTTCCAGGATGCATTAAATTACTTGTGCATAGATTTGGCTAAAAAAATGGCTCGTGATGGTGAAGGAGCAACCAAATTTATAGAAGCTAATGTTTCAGGTGCAAAAGATGATAATGATGCAAAACTTGCAGCAAAATCAATTATCTCATCAAGTTTATTCAAATCAGCTGTCTTTGGTGGGGATCCTAATTGGGGAAGAATCGTTTCAGCAATCGGATACTCCGGTTGTGATTTAAATCCAGATATAGTCACTATTGCTATTGCTGATGAGGAAGATGAGGTTGACCTTGTAAGAAGTGGTGAAATATTGGCATTTGAGGATACTCCTTATCTTGAAAGAGCTGAAAAGATCATGCAATCAAAAAATGTTACTGTAAATATTGACATGGATTTAGGTGAAGGTAAGGCGACCGCTTGGGGTTGTGATTTAACTTATGATTATGTCAAAATTAATGCAGAATACACTACTTAAAGAAAAGCTTTAAATATATTGAAAACAAATATTTTTATGTTATATATAATTCTAATTTTATACTGATTGATTTTAGGGAGGGAAGATTATGGCAAAAGTTAAAGGAACTAACAAAAGAACCAGGCCAAAAAGAAGTTATACTAAACCTGGTAGTAAAAGAGGAAGAGGAGTAAAGCAAACTTGGAAAAAATAATCCTCTTATAACTTTTTTTATTTATTTTAACTATTTTTAAGTGTTATGAAAATAACATCATATTGAAAATCATTAAATACTATTTTTTAAAGATTATAATCCAGGTGAAAAATATGATGTTACCAGCAAATGGGCATAGAGCTCATGGATTTTCAAGTGCACTTTTTCTGGATTCAGATGAAATCATTCGAGAATTGGATTTGAAAGGTGATGAAACCTTCATGGATGCAGGTTGTGGTGATGGTCACAATGCTATTAAAGTTCTTGAAGATTATAATCATAAGGGAACTGTTTATGCAGTGGATGTTTATGATGCGTCTATCGAAGATATGGAAGAATATAAAAAAGAAAACAATGTTGAAAACTTAATTAATATTGAAGCAGATATTACTGAAGGCATTCCTGGTGTTGATGATGATTCAGTGGATGTAATTTTAATGGTTAATGTTTTCCATGGATTTAAAGCTTCAAGAAGAATGGATGAAGCAGTGGATGAACTGTCAAGAATCATTAAATCTGATGGAAAAATAGCTATCATGGACTATAAGGCATGGGACGTACCAAAAGGCCCACCAACACCAGTCAGAAGTTCACCTGAAGATTTGGAAAAGTTATTCAATGATCATGGACTTAAAAAGATTTATCTGAATGAGGAAATTGGTGAAGACATTCCTGAAGGTAAATCTCACTATCTAATAATGTTCGCTAAAAATTAATTTTAAAAGGGATTACATAACCTTATTGTTTCCTTTTTTTCATTGACAATTATTAAATACTATTTTTTAAAGAATATTATTAAGTAAAATTCAAGATGATTCTATAAGTTATAAATCAATAAATAATAATTTTTGAAAAGGAGTAAAAATAATGATTTTTGCAGCTATCCTGGCAGGTGGAATAGGTTCAAGAATGGGTGGGACAGACACTCCTAAACAATTTTTAGATTTGGGAGGAAAACCGGTTATCGTCCATACTATTGAAAAATTTGTTATAAATGAAAATATCGATAAGATAATTGTTTTGACACCTAAAAATTTTATTAATCATACTAATCATTTAATTGAAGAGTTTATTCCAAATAATGAAAATATTATTGTCATTGAAGGTGGAGAAACTAGAAACGACACATTAATGAATAGTATTTCATATATTGATGAGAATTTTGGAATTGATGATAACTCAATTATTCTCACTCATGATTCTGTGCGTCCATTTGTAACTCATAGGATTATAGAAGACAATATTGAAGCTGCAAAAAGATATGGTGCATGCGATACTGTAATTCCCGCCACGGATACTATTGTTGAAAGCATAAATGCAAAGACTATTGAAAGCATTCCTGTGAGAGACTATTATTACCAAGGCCAAACTCCACAGAGCTTCAATATAAAGAAACTTTTCAATCTGATTAATAGCTTAACTAAGGAAGAATCCGATATTCTTACGGATGCATGTAAAATATTCACGCTTAAAGATGAAGATGTATATCTGGTGGATGGTGAGGTGACAAACATCAAAATCACCTATCCATACGATTTGAAATTAGCCAATACAATTCTTGAGGATAATCATGATTAATATTGTTTACAGACTTAAATCTCCAAAATTTTTTGAAGAGGCAATAGATGAAATTGACTTGGACGGAGTCATTGTAAGGCCAACCTATCTTTCAATTTGCCAAGCAGACCAAAGATACTATCAAGGCTCAAGGCCTGCGGAGGTTTTAGATAAAAAACTGCCGATGGCATTGATACATGAAGGAGTTGGTGAAGTTGTTTTTGATAACTCTGGTGAATTTAAACCTGGAGATAAAGTTGTAATGATTCCAAACACTTCTTTTGGAGAAGATGTTTGCAGGGCTAACTATTCATATAAATCTAAGTTTAGGGGAAGTGGATTTGATGGGTTCACTTCTGATTTAATAAAACTGGATGATAGCAGAGTAATCAAATTGCCTGATGGTTTCAATCCTCATGTTTCAGCATTTATAGAACTAATTTCAGTAGCCTATCAGGGAATTGATAAGTTTAAACAAATTGCCACAACTCCAAAAGACCGATTGGGAGTTTGGGGGGATGGAAATTTAGGATTTATCACAGCATTGCTTTTAAAAGAGATTTTCCCGGATTCAAAAGTAATTGTATTCGGTAAACATCAAGAAAATTTAAATCTATTCTCGTTTGCGGATGAGGTATATAGAATTCATGATGTGGCGGAAGGTGTTGTTGTTGATCATGCCTTTGAATGTGTTGGTTCAAGTGCATCACAACTGGCCATCGACCAAATAATTGATTTAATCAATCCTCAGGGCATAATAAGTTTATTTGGCGTAAGCGAATATCCTGTGCCAATCAATACTCGTATGATACTGGAAAAAGGTTTGACAGTTCAGGGAAACAGCAGATCTGAGAGAGAAGATTTCATTGGAGTTATTGAAACTCTCAAACAAAATCCTCAACTCTTCGAATATCTGGAAAAGTTAATCACCGAAATCTGTGAAATAAACTCCTTAAATGATTTGAAGGAAGCATTTGACAGGGATTATATTTCCAAATTTGGAAAAACCATCCTAAAATGGAATAAATAACTTAAAATATTTTATTAAGGATTTTAAAATACTCTATTAAATAGTACTTCCTATCTTTCGGATTGCACATTACATGAAGCATTGACAGGGCATGAATGTCTTCTTCATTAAGTACTTCACCATTTTTTAATTTATCTTTAATTACTTTGAGAACTATTTTGCAGGGATCTTCTCTAATGCATGCCAGTCTAATTATAAAATCTGCTCTGGATTTAATTTCACATTCCTTTACACAAACATTGATGTCTTTGGGACAGATTATATAAATTGAAACATGCTTTTCATGTTTTTCATATAGTGCTTCTGCAAATTCAACGTATTTTGCAAGTTCGTCTTCATCAAAATCATCCATTTGAAATTCCAAATCAATAAAATCCCCATCCTCTGTTGTAAAGATGTCTCCTCCTTGATAGATGTGCTCATCAAGCTGCCTGATTTTTTCAGGTGTAGGGCATTTTATCGCTCTTGTGTCATCAAATGTTTCTCGTATAACTTTTGCTCTTATTTTGAAATCTTCTTTGTTCATATTTTAGCCTGTATAAATTAATTTATACAATGTATATATGAATTAAAGATTAATAAATTAGTATGTTTCTTTTTAGAGCAATTTAATAAGGTTAAATCAATATTGAACTCATTATAAAATAAAAGAAGTATAAGAGTGTTAAACTCTTAATTTCCAAATCTTTCTCTTGTTCTTTTAACTTCATATCTGGCGAATGCATAGTTTAAAACACTGGCTACTGCTCTTCCAATACATAGACCTAGCCATACGCCCACCAATCCGAGGTTAAATTCAAATACAAGGAAATACATTAATGGAACTACAAATATTATTTCTCTTAATATTGTAAACATTAAACTGTAATTCCCTTTTCCGATTCCTTGATAGAAAAAGCTTGAAGGAATTCCAATACCGGTCAATATTAATGTTGGACATGCAATTTGGAGATATTCGGCAATTCCAGGAACCAAAGCTGCAGTTTCCGGAGTATACGCAAAAATTGTAGCTAGTGGAGTTGCAAATATCACTAAAATTAATGTTATTACAGTTCCAAGAGCTAAACCAAATTTGGCACCGTATTTATGTGCTCTTGAAAGGTAATCTCCATTTCTAGCACCAAATGCACTACCTGATACTGCAATAACTGCAGACCCAATAGCCGTAAGGGGCATTATTGCAAATAGATACAATCTTTGGCCGGATGTGAAGGTAGCAATTCCATAATCTCCTCCAACCTGAGAAATTAAAATCAGATAGATTGACATTGCAATTGCCATGATTAGCATATCAAGGGAGGAAGGGATTCCAACTTTAAGGATGTCTTTTGTTAATTTTGAATCAAATTTGAAGTTTTTAAGGCTAACATTAACATATGTGTCTTTTTTAATTAAAATCCAATACAACATTATCGCAGCAGCAATAAATGAGCTTACAATTGTTGCCAGTGAAGCCCCTGCAGAACCGAAGCCCATTATATAAATAAAAATAGGATCCATGGAGGCATTTAAAATTACAGTTGCAACAACAACATACATTGCTCTTTTCATATCTCCTTCACCACGAAGGATTCCACTGCATCCATTTGAAAACATAAATGCAATTAAACCTAAAAATAATGGGGTTGCATAGGCTATTGCCTCATTTAAAGTTTGTCCTGTAGCACCATAGCTTTCAAGCAATGGCTTCTGTATGATGATGAATATGATTGTCAGTATTATTGATGCAATGAAAAAGATGAATAATGCATGTGTTGCAGATGCATCGGCTTTTTCATGATTTTTTGCTCCGATAAACCTTGAAATGCTGCTTGTTGCACCATTTCCAAGTCCCACGCTTGCTCCATTCAATACCATAAAAATAGGTGTTACAAATCCAATTCCTGCAATGGCTGTTGGTCCAAGCCCAGCCACCCAGATTCCATCAACGATATTGTACAATGCAGTCAATATCATTGAAATCATAATTGGAATGGCCAATTTCTTTACAGCCCTTTCGGGTTCTCCTCTCATTAACTCCACGTTTTCATTTGCCATATTCAATCCCATCTTCAATAATCATTCTTTAAGTATATCTTCACTTTTTCTAGCTATCTTTCTTAGTTGATTTTTTGTTTCATCATCAAGTTTGTCAATTCCAACGGTTTTTTCCCATTCATCCAAATCATTTTTTAATAAAATAGCCAATTCTTCTCCTTTTTTAGTTGTTTTCAAAATGTATTTTCGTCTGTTGTTTTCATCGATTTTCCTTTCAACATACTCTTTGTCTTCCAGTTTTCTTAGTGCCTTGGCTATTGTTCCTTTGCTTTGGCCAAATATGTTAGCCAAGTCATCCTGAGACAGGTTCTTTCTTTTGTGTATCTCCATTAAATAGCGACCTTCATGAACCATGTCAATGTGATTCGGATTTTTCATGGAATATTTTAATTTGTTTTTAGATATATGGTGAATCAATGCGATAAAGGGCATGGAATCGAATTTGTCTATTTTATTGTTTTTTTCAGTCATTCTTTCATCTGTCGATTTCTTTAATCTTAAATGTTATTTTGTAGTGGAGGATATATAAATGTTTCCTAGGAAACTGTTTATCGATAAACTATTATTATTAATATGGATTGTTTCAATATTATTAATTGGTGAGAGTATGGATTATGAGGCAGTTATCAAAGAGAAATTCCCGAAATGTGATATTGAAGTAATCACTCCTGATGTTTTTGAAATAGAAAAGCTTGTCGAATACATTACTGATGACATTGTTGTGTACAAGCCGTTTTCAGTTATGGTGTATAGGCATATGATCAGATTCATGATGAACGTTGGTCATAGGGGTAAAATCTACTATCTTGACGGCTTTTCAGATGAGGATTTAAAAATAGTTCATGAAGGTCTTTTGAAATTCACATGGGAAAGTGATGTTAAAATCAACCTGTTTAAAAATGCAAATCCGGATAAGGATGTTTTAGGTTTATAGGGCGAAAAACTCATCGCAATATTCGCAATAATAATTATAAATACTCTCACAATGATTTCCAATTATTATTTCATGTTCAAAGGATTCAATGGCCAGTTCATCGGTCGGGGCACCGTGAAATACTTTTTTTAACTCTCTATTGCATTTTGGACAAGTCTTCATATTATCTAATTATATTAATGATGAATATTAAATATTAGTGTAGGTGTAATTATGCTGATCAATGTTGGTGCTGAATTCGGTAAAAGTTTGGAAACTAGTGAGATTGCAGTAGAATTAGTAGATATTTTAAATAAAATCGATGGTGATGACTTCATTTTGGATTTTAAGGAAGTGTTGTATATTACCATGAATTTTGCTCAGGCTTATTACAACGCCAAATACCAATCTCCAAAAAAGATATCTGAAATTAATATTGGGGATGAGATTAGTGTTGTCATGGGTGCAGCCGATGAGGCATGCAATCCTTAATTCTCTTTTTGTGATTAAATCAGTTATTTTTTCATTTTCAAATTCTGCCAATAGGCAAAATATTAAATTAACTAAAAAATATATTAAAAGGTAATAGCTGCTGGCTATTTTTTTCAAGTTTATATTCTTTCTTAGTTGGAAGTTTAATTATAACATTTGGTAACTTTGAAATATTGTTAACCAAGTATAAAAGGTGTTTAAGTGAGTGAACAAAAATTAGAGATATTTAATGTATTGGATTTTTTAAATCGTGGCCATAAAATTGAAGATGTTCTAAGTGAAAAAAAATTTGGAACTTTTGAATCAGGACAAGCATGTGTTGATTATCTTGTCAGCGAAGGTTATCTTGAAGGTGAAGGAAATGCCTTGACTGCTGAAGAGATATCCAAAAAATACAAAGTTTCTGATTTAAAAGAACTCTTAAAAGAAAATGGTTTGAAAGTTTCCGGTAAAAAACAGGAACTTGTTGAAAGAATCATGCCTGTTTTAAACGATGGTGCAATTTCTGGAGATTATGAGCTAACACAAAAGGCAAAAGACTTTTTGGCTGAAAACGAATGGATTGACTTATACATGTTTGCGCTTGTAGCATTCAGATTTGAAGATTATGAAAATTACGTGGAATCAGTCGGAAACGGTTCAGTTCAAACCGCACATGATTTCTGTGATGAAATAATATCTAAAGCATTAATGGCTAATCAATTCCTGGTATTTATCGATGCATTATCTGCAAAGGCACATGTCTATGCCTATGCCGGTGATTATGGGTCATTCCTGGATTATGACTTGCAGCGTTTCATTTTAGGTTTAAACCCAATAATGTTAGATTCCCAAAGCTATGCAAACTATGAAATCGTTAATTATGCAAATATAATCAATATAAAAAGGGTTACAGAAAAATTGGACTTTGGTAATCTAAAGAAAAGATTTGATAAGATTTGGGTGAAATCCCATATTAAAAACACTACTGTACCTAAAAAGACCTGTTATAAAATTCTACAAAAGGCGATGGAAGGTGCAGACATTGAAGAGCTTAATTTTGAGTTAAGGGAAAAATACTTCAATAAAAAATTTGGAATTTAGACTATGAGAATTAAAGTTGCTGGAATTGCATTCATCGTTGGCAGTTTATATTATCTGATTGCGGAAGCTATTTCTGCAACTTTTTTTAAAGCTTCTCTAATCAATACTTATGTTTTTCACACGATTTCTGAGCTGGGAATTCCAAATGCAAATTCACCATTGTCTTTACTGATGAACTCTGGATTCATCTTAATCGGTTTGGCGCTGATTTTCGGATATTTTTACAAATTTAAGGATTGCATTGTTAAAAATAGGATGATATGCTCCATTTTTGCATTGATTACTGCTTTGGGAGTCATTATCGTAGGATTGATACATGGTGGAAATCCATTGACTTCAGGCTATCACACTTCCGGTGCGGTAATGGCAATTCTCGGTGGAAACATTCTATTAGTTATAATTTCAAGATCCATGGATGAATTTGAGAATTATCAAAAGGCTACGCTTGTTTTGGGAGTTATAGGATTAATTACATTTTGGATATTGTTCTTTAATGTGGAAAACATTTATATGCCTGTTTTTGAAAGGCTTTCAGTTTACACCTTAATTGTCTGGAGTTTTCTAACTGGTATTTACTTGCTTGGAGAGTAATTTATTTTACATTTTAATAATTTAATATAATGTTTAATTGTTCATATTTTTAAAATTATTAAATTTATTTTATCAAAGTAACCTTTTGATTACTACCATCTACATTTAAGTATAAAAGTTTATATAGTTCTTAAGATAATTATTTTTAAAGGTGATAAAATGACAAACTTGGATAAAGAAACTGAAGAAGAAATCTTAGCAATTGTCGAAAAATACCAAAAAGAAAACACAAAACTTCTAAACTACCTAATAACCGATGATGAGATTACATTTTTCTCACCGATTGCAAACGGTAGTGAAATAACTGCAAGTGATTTGCAAAAAGTTGCCGATATCCTGAAAGGATCTTTTGAAGGTATGGAAATTGTAAATCAAGAATATAGGTTTAAATTCAAAATGGGTATCTAAATACTCATTTTTTCACTTTTTTTCAAATATTCCTGTGTGAGTTTGCATTCGCTCATGCACTTTGTACAGCCTAATCCATTTTTGTATTGGTCAATTATATATTCGCTGCAAGCTTCAATGTCAATGATGTCCTTTCTATTGAGTCGGTCATTCCATTTTTGAGGATTGATTGCGCCAACAGGACAGGCATTTTGGCAGTTTTCACAATCGTCGCACTGGGAATCGGTAATGGGATTGCCAAATTCAAGGGGCATATCGGTCAGGATGGCTCCAAGTACTACAGCCGAACCATATTCTGGTGTCACAAATAATGCAGAGCGGCCAATCCATCCAAGGCCTGATTTGGTGGCTATTGTTTTATATGGCAGGATGCTTAACAGCTTTTCCATATCACATTCGTTTCTCTGCATTGTAAGGGCAAAGGCATTATATCCTTTGGACTTGATGAACTCTTCCCCTTTAAGGGCAATTTGGGTTAATTCGGCAATTTTTGCATGAAAACTCTTCCAATACTCTTGATACTCTTCATCTTCAACCAATTGTATTGTCTCTTTGGGCAATTTCAAAACAAGGCTGATTCCATAGGGCAAGTCAATAAATTCGTTGGCCAATCCGGTAACATCTGCATAACCGACTTTGCTTGCGCCCAATTCGAGAAGATATTTTTCAAGTTCATCCATATGCTTAATTTTATATATGATTAAATAAAATATTTTTTGTAGTGATTAGATGAAAGATATAGATGTTTTGATTGAAGCTTTACCTTATATTAAAAAGTTTCATGGTAAAAAAATTTTAATTAAGTATGGTGGTCATGCAATGGTGGATGACGAAGCAAAATCATCTACAGCTCGTGATACTGTTTTACTCAAATATGTAGGAATGAAACCTCTCATTGTTCATGGTGGTGGTCCTGAAATTTCCAGATCAATGGATAAGTTGGGAAAAGAACCAAAATTCATTAAAGGATTAAGGGTAACTGATGAAGAAACTATGGAGATTATTGAAATGGTATTGGTCGGTAAGATATCAACAGAAATAGTTTCCGAACTCATTACGCATGATGGTCAGGCAATCAGTTTGTCCGGAAAGGATTCAAGTTTGATATTTGCACATAAAAAGGGAACAAGCAAAATCGATGAGGAAGTTGTTGATTTGGGTCTTGTTGGAGAAGTTGATTGTGTAAATACAGATTTGCTTGACATGTTTTTAGAAAATAATTATATTCCTGTGATATCTCCTGTAGGTATTGCAAAGGACGGAACCAGTTTGAATCTAAATGCGGATACTGCTGCAGGGGAAGTTGCAAGTGCAGTAGGTGCAGAAAAATTGATTATTTTAACTGATGTTCCGGGTGTTTTAAGAGACCCTGAGGACCCGGATTCTTTAATTCAAAAAATCAGGATTGATGAAATTCCTGGATTGATTGAAGAGGGTATCATTTCTGGAGGAATGATTCCAAAAATAGAAACTTGTGTAAAAGCCATTGAAAATGGTGTTGAATCATGCCATATCATTGATGGGCGCAAGAAGCACTCATTGCTTTTAGAAATATTCACCACCGAAGGCATTGGAACTATGATTTTCAAATAGTTCTACTTCTCTTTTTTTAATTTTTAAACATTTCCCTTAGTTCTCTTCTAAGTAGTTTCCAGCCGTTTACTCTTGGAAGTTCATTTAAATCATAGATTTCACGGGGAACCTTATATCGGGATAAGTTTTCACGAGCATAGCTTATTAATCCATCAGTGTCATTTTCACTTTCCCAAACAACAGCCGCCACTGGAATTTCTCCTCTGTGGCAATCGTTTATACTGAAAATAGCTATTTCTTTTACTGCAGGATATTTGATCAGGACTTCTTCCACTTCTGTTGGATAAATTTTCCATCCACTCATTACAATCATGTCCTTTTTCCTGTCAGTGATAAATAAACGATTATCTTCATCGAGATATCCAATATCTCCTGTTAAAAACCATCCATCATCTAAAAATGATGCTTTAGTTTTCTCAACATTATCCCAATAGCCTTTAGCTACTGCAGGACCTCTAAGTGCAATTTCACCTTGTTGGTAGTTTTCTAAACTTATTGAGGGGTCATATTCGTCAACAATTTTAACTTCTGAAAAACAAACTGGATGACCCACACTTTCAAATCTATCGGCTTCCCAGTAATCTTCTGGTCTAATAACTGTTCCAGTTCCAATCACAATAGTTTCGGATAATCCATAAGCATTAATAATTGGTATTTGATATGTTTGGTGGAAATCTTTCCATATTTTTTTGTGAAGAGGCCCTCCACCGGATATTATTTCTCTAACAGTTTTCAGGTGTTTTCGAGCATCCATTGTTGTTAGTGAGTGGATTACTGGTGGCATTCCACTTAAAACAGTAACTTTTTCACTTTCACATAACTCTAAATATTCATCCATATTAAACCGCTCTATCAGAATGTAATATGCGGCAGCTCTCAGAGCAGAAATCGCCCATGATAATCCAACATGAGCCATTGGATAAATTCCTAAAAATACATCATCTTGTTTTAATGTTAGAACATCACATTCATTGTGAATGGCTGTAAAATAATTTCCATGAGTAAGCATGGCTCCTTTAGGTTTTCCAGTTGTTCCGGAAGTATACTGAAGTTGACATAAATCATCCCAATCAGTATTTTCTGCTATTAGGACTTCACAATTTTTATAATCAACAATATTTTGTGGAATATATGTATCAATGTCAATGATATCTATAGCATCACTGTCGGTAATCATCAATTTTGCTTTTGAATCGCTGACAATGTATTCAAGTTCGCTTGCGGTAAAAATTCTATTTGCAGGTATGGCTATTGCTCCGATTCTCCATATTGCAAAAAGTGAAAACAAATATTCTTCGGAGTTATTTAAATAAATTAAGACTCTGTCTCCTTTTTCAATTCCTAAATCTTTTAAATTTCTTCCAATTTCGGAAACAATAGATAAAATCTCTCCGGAGTTGTATTTATTCCCTGTTGTTGGATTGTATAGTACGTCTTTGTCTAATCTTTTTGAGTTTGCATCTAAAAAAGTAGTAATATTAAGCATTTAAATTAGCTCCTTAACAATAGCTTTTGTAACGTCCATTGTGCAAGCATCCCCGCCCAAGTCAGGAGTTCTAATTCTACAATCGGCGATTACCTTTTCAACGGCATTCTTAATGTCATTTGATATTTCCCATTCGCCGAGATAATCAAGCATCATGGAAGCTGATAGTATCATAGAACAAGGATTTGCAATGTTTTTGCCGGCAATATCTGGAGCGGATCCATGCACTGGTTCGAACAAACCGTTGTGATCTCCAATATTTCCAGATGGCGCCAAACCTAAACCGCCAACTAAACCTGCGCTTTCATCTGATAGTATATCCCCAAACAGATTGCTTGAAACAATAACATCAAAGTTTTGCGGTTGTGTAATTAGATACATTGCCATAGCATCAACATAATAATCTTCAGATGTAATTTGAGGGTATTTTTTAGCTACATTGTAAAAGCTTTCTTTGAATACGCCATCTGTCTTTTTCAACACGTTGCTTTTGTGAACACATGTAACTTTGCTTTCTCCTCTTTTGATGCATAAGTTGAATGCAGCTTTTGAGATTCTTTCGGATGCATTTTTTGTGATATGGCGCTCCGCAATCATTTTTTCATCATCGCCATATTCTACTTGTGAATAAAGGCCTTCTGTATTTTCACGAACTATTACAAAGTCAATGTCGTCACGAATGCAATTGACGCCTTTGTATGATTTTATGGGACGAATGTTTGCATAAACATTAAGTTCTTTTCTTAAGTTTATGATTGGGCTAGGTTCACCTGGTGTGGATGTGCTTGCTCCGAACAATACTGCATCGCTTTTATTAGCTATTTCAATTGTTTCGGAAGGTAAAGTAGTACCGTTTTTGTTAAAACATTCAAAACCTGCCTGACCATATTTAAAACGGAATTCCAAATCCAATTTATCCAGTAGATATTCACAGGCGTCCATTACTTCTCTTCCTATTCCATCTCCGCTAATAATTGCAATGTCATACATTATTTTTACCTTTATACAATTTTTTCGTATGTTTATAATATTGACTTTATGTTATTTAATGTTAGTTTATTTTCTAAAAATTTGTTCGTATACTATCGAAATACTTTTATATATACAAAGTATAATATTATATTAACTACAAAAATTAACAATAGATTTTCTTATCAAATTGTTGAGGGATTAAAATGGAAAGAAGTATTGATGAGTTGATTGAATTATTAAACGACAAAGATGATTTTGTTGTTGAAGATGTTATTGGAGAATTGGAATTAAGATCTGATGAGGCATTAGACCCTTTAATCGATGCTTTATCTAGCAGAAAAAAACAGATTAGATTAAATGCGGCTACTTTATTAGGTGCAATCGGTGATCCAAAAGCTATTCCTGCATTAATTGAAACTTTGAGAGATAACAATATATTGGTTAGGAGAGAAGCTTCAACCGCTTTAAGTCGTATGGGAGAACCTGCTGTAGAACCTTTAATCGAAACTTTGGATGATGAAGATTGGAGAGTTAGAGGTGCTGCTGCTTGGGCTTTAGGTAATTTAAATGATGAAAGGGCTATTCCTGCACTTGAAAAGTTACTTGATGATGAATCAGGTTATGTAAAACAGGGTGCACAAAGCGCAATAGCTACAATTAAGAAATAATTTAATTATTTCTTTTCTTTTTTTTCAATAAT
>JAZUAV010000019.1:0-37007 GCA_045638165.1 Methanobrevibacter sp. | reverse complement strand
CCTTTTGTGTTTTGTTTGTGTACTATGGTTTTCTATGGGAATTTCATTTCGCTGCAAGCCTTTTATATACAAATCATTTATACTTATCATTTTCATATTATAATGAGTATTGCGGTCATAGCATGGGGGTTATACCTGGTCTCGTTTCGATCCCAGTAGTGAAGTCCTTTTGTGTTTTGTTTGTGTACTATGGTTTTCTATGGGAATTTCATTTCGCTGCAAGCTTTTTCTATTACAATTATTAAATCTTTTTTTTATCTGTTTTTTTCATAATTATTGTACTTAATACCCGTATTGCATAATTTTAGGTGATTTTTTGAATATCAAAGTATTAGATACTACTTTACGAGATGGAGAACAAACTCCTGGAGTTTCATTAACTTCCAATGAAAAATTAAGGATTGCTAATAAATTAGATGAAATCGGCATTGATTATATCGAGGCAGGTTCTGCAATTACATCCCAAGGAGAAAGGGAGTCCATTAAAGAAATTACTAAACAAGGTTTTAAAGCAGAAATTCTTAGTTTTTCAAGACCTTTAACCGTTGATATTGATTATTGTTTGGAATGTGATGTTGATGCTGTTAATTTAGTTGTTCCAACATCAGATTTACATATTGAAGAAAAATTAAAAACTACTCGTGATGAGCTTATAGAATTATCTAACAATGCTGTTGATTATTGTAAAGATCATGGATTAATTGTTGAATTATCAGCGGAAGATGCTTCTAGAAGTGATGTTGATTTCCTAAAGTTAGTATATGATAATGCAATTAATCATGGTGTCGATAGAATTTGTGTATGTGATACTGTTGGTATTTTAACTCCTGATACTTCTTATGAACTATTCAATCAATTAAATGATTTGTCAGTTCCAATTGCTTGTCATTGTCATAATGATTTTGGTTTGGCTGTTGCAAATACATTGTCTGCTTTAAAAGGAGGGGCATCTGAAATTCACACAACAATTAATGGAATCGGCGAAAGAGCAGGCAATACCTCTTTTGAAGAATGTGTTGTCAGTATTGACAGATTACTCCCTCAGTTTGACACTAATGTTAAGATTAATGAAATATATGATGTATCTAAGTTGGTTGCCAGATTAACGGGTGTTTATATTCAACCTAATAAAGCAATTGTTGGTGAAAATGCCTTTTCTCATGAATCTGGAATTCATTCTGATGGTATTATAAAAAATTCAGCGACTTATGAACCTATTACTCCTGAACTTGTAGGGCGAAAACGTAAATTTGTCATTGGTAAACATATGGGGACCCATGGCCTAAATAATAGACTTAAGGAATTGGGGTTGGATGTTGATAAAAGTCAACTTCAACAAATTTGTGACAATATTAAAGTTTTAGCCGATAAGGGTAAAACGGTCACTGATGTTGATTTGCAAGTTATTGCAGACAATGTTTTAGAAATTAACCATGAAGACAGAATAAAACTTGATGAAATTACAATTGTATCTGGAAATAAAGTAATGCCTACTGCATCTGTCAAAGTAACTGTTGATGATGATGAAATTCTCAATGCAGGTGTGGGATTAGGTCCAGTGGATGCGGCAATTAATGCGCTTAAATCATTGGATGTTTTTAAGGATATTGACCTTATTGAATACCATGTAGATTCTATTACCGGGGGTACTGATGCATTCATTGATGTAATAATCAAACTTCAAAAAGCGGATAAAGTTGTATCTGCCAGAGGTACTGAACCGGACATTATTAATGCTAGTGTTAAGGCATATATTGCTGGAGTTAATAGATTACTAAGGGATTAGTGCTATCATGTATATGGATAACTTAAAGATATTAGGTTTTAAGGCAAACATTGATTCTGTTGGAAAAACTCTCGATTTAATAGATTCCATTAAAAAAGATGGTGAAATTATCCAACTGTTAAATGCAGATTCAATAGCTGGGATTAATCACATAACTCATGGTGTTAATCAAGCATTTTTAGCTTTTAATCGTGGTGAAAATTTGGCAAAGGATATAAGTGTAGAAATTGTACTTAGGTGTTCTGCACAAAGACAAATTTCTAAAGCCTTTAAAATGTTAGGTTTAAGGGAAGGTGAAATGAATCTGTGTGCAGTTTTGATTAACTGTGATGATTATGCTAATAAGTTATCTTCAATTTTTACTCCTGATGATACAGTTTTAATTGCAGATGATAATAAATTAATGGAGATTTATGATATCGGTGATGATGAAGTAAAAAATGTTTCAGTTGAAGATTTAATAATCGATAGAATTACAAAACTCACAGTAGATTATTAATTTTATCAACAATTTTATCAAGGTATTCCTTTTTCAGGCATTCATAAGATAAATTTTTTATTTCTATTGCAATTGCTTTTTGCTTTATTCTATTGTAATTCGGACAGGTTGTTATAAATCCGCTTTTGTCGATGGTTAATGATTTCTTCAAATTCCAACTTATTTCTTTCGCGTTATCATGCATTATAATAACATTAACCCCTCGTTTATCATTATGTATTGCATGAGGTATGTTGTTTTTTAGATGCTTTGTTGCATTTAATGTAAGTTCTAAGTTTTTTTCTACTGAATCAAGTTCGCTATCTATACCGCTGCATATAATTTCATTTGTTTTGCTAAGTTTTTGAGGTAATTTAGTTTTGTTAAAAAATTCTTCATTGTTGGTTGTGATGAATCCGCCGCTTCCGACATTAATCATCTTGGGTGAACCAGTTGATGCAAGAATAATATCGGAATAACTGCCATTACCTAATTTGTGATTTTTATCGCCGATTCCCGCAGATGCATCTTCAATTGTTATGATGTCATTGTTCTTACAATATTGTGATATCTTTTTAGTGTCTTGTTCTCCACAGTATCCTGCAAAACTGGTGAATATTAAAGCGGAATTTTCTTTTATTTCTAATTCATCAATATCATTTGGATTAATGATTCCCAGATCTGTTTTTAGAGTAATTATTTCTTTATTTAAGAATTTAGCAATTTGTTTAAATCCATGCCAACCGCCCTGATCTGGTATAATAATATCTCCTTCAATAGCAGATAGGGCAATAAAAATACTGTTATTTCCACTGGATGTCATTTCAACGAATTCATGTGAAGTTAACTTTTTTATTTTTTCCTTACACTTACTTTCAAAATCTTCATTCACATTGCCTTTTGCAACGTTTGACATTATTTCAAGCGTTTTTTGTGAAGGTGTTTTAAATTTAAACATGTTATCCTCTTTTAAAGTACATATCTAGTGTAGTCTGCTTGGTGTGGAGCATTTCGTTCAGTAATGTTCCTTGCTTTACATATCTATTAATAGGTATTCTTAATTTGGTTCCGCTATATTCCAGTGCATTTTCTAATGTTTCAAATTCTAAGTAAGGTCTTGTCATTGCCTCTTTAATGTTTTCACGTACATTAAACACGCCTAATGGAACATATCCATCATAAGCTTCTCTTAAAATAAGTAATCCTGATTGCTTTTTAATTTTTAAAAGGTAGTCAAGAACTGCCATTTTAGCGGTATAATAACATCCGCCAACGAGTGAATATTCTTTTTTACCGCCATTTGTTTCGTAATCTGAAAATATTAATTCTTCATTTTTCATTAATTTAATAAATGCTTCATACCATTCATACTGCCATTCTGTTGGTGTTAAAATGATTATATAGTAATTGTTTAAAGCGCCAAATTCAAATACGCGATATGTGTCAAGTATTTCAAATTTTCTTACTTCTTTTAAAAATTCATCCGCTAATGTGGAATCACATGCCGTTATTGACCAACGTGTTGGAACTAATTTTCTTTTATTTTTTGTTCCAATTGCCCCTACTGAAAATGCTTTTTGCATAGCTGTGAATGGAACGTCCTTATTGTGAAGGTTAACGACTGCATCTACGGCTTTCAAATCAGTATCATAAAATGTTTTTTCAAGTTGCCTGTCCCATCTGACGGCATCAATGTCAAATCGTTCTATAACTGCGCTGGGGCCATGTGGCATGCTGTCTTCAGTAAGCATAGACCCGCGAGGTCTTTTTCCAAATGTGGCTTCACTATCAATTGATTTGGATGCAAGGGATATATCTTGTAGTTTTTCGACAAAAGGATTTTCTAAATCATCAATTTTAATTAATTGTTTTCCACGAACAAGGTTCATTCTATAATTGATAATTTCCTCTTGGGTTTTATTTTGCCCTATCCAGGATTCGGGTGAATCCATAATTGATGTATCGCCCATTTGAGAACTCATCATGGGGCCAGCATAAACTTTAGGATAAGACCAGCGCCCAATAAAGACAGATGGTGGTGTGGTGCCTTCTAGGTTTTTCCCAACTTTAACAGACTTCATTTGTATTTGTTCTGTTAATTTAGCAAGGTAAGCATTTTTAGTGGTTTTCATGAGTAATCAAGTTATTAAAAAAAGTAAAAGTAAATACTATTAATTAAAATAGTATTTAACAGAATTCGATAGTTGCAGGTGGTTTGTCACTAATGGATAAAGCGACATGAGTGACTTCAGAAACTTCTGAGGTGATTCTTTTTGAAATGGTTTGAATAAGTTCCCAAGGAAGTTCTGCTACAGATGCTGTCATAGCATCAATTGAGTTCACGATTCTAACTACTACAAGGTAGCCGAAGTCTCTTTGGTCTCCTTTAACGCCTGTTACTTTGGTGTCAGTTAAAACTGCGAAGTATTGCCATGCCTCTTTGTCGAGCCCTCTTGCTTCGACTTCATCACAAACAATCTTATTTGCTTTTCTGCATATTTCAACGTTTTCTCTTGTAAGTGCTCCTACAACACGCACTCCAAGTCCCGGACCAGGGAAAGGTTGTCTGTAAACGGTTGTAGCTGGAAGGCCTAATTCGTCACCGATTTCCCTTACTTCATCTTTATATAAGTCGCGGATAGGTTCACAAAGTTCCAATTCCATTCCGCTTGGGAGCGCTAAATTGTGGTGGGATTTAATTTCACCTTTAGTTTCAATCCAATCCGGTGCGATGGTACCCTGAACTAAGAATTTAGCTCCAGATTTTATAGCTTCTCTCTCAAATACTTCGATAAATACTCTTCCTATTATTTTCCTTTTTTCTTCAGGGTCTTCAACTCCTGCGAGTTGGTCCATAAACTCATCGGAAGCATCTACAAATTTGAAATTTAATCTGTCTTTAAAAGTATTGGTTACTTGTTCGACTTCCCCTTCTCTTAAAAGACCGTGGTCTACAAAAACTGCAGTTAAGTTATCGCCAATAGCTTCTTGGACAAGCACTGAACATACAGAACTGTCAACTCCTCCAGATAATGCAATAATTGCTTTTTCATCACCAATTTGATCTTTAATTTTTTTAATTGCATCTTCGATAAATTCTTTAGGGCCTAACATTTTATTCCTCGTCTTCATCGTCTTCTTCGTAATCTTCAATAATTTGTTTAATCATAGCTTCGAGACCATTGTCATTACCAGATTCAATAGCTTCAAAGATATCTTCGTATTTGATGAATTTTTCTAATTTTACAGATTTAGCTCCAATTCCAGATATTCTAAATCCATATTCTTCATCACCAATAGGTATATTCACATATTTTCTTTTTAAACCAGCTTTATTATCTTGTGCTTTAGTTGCTAAATCTTGTGCATTATCAATCATTATTACACCTTTTGACAGATTTTATAAAAGTTTTCAAAAATTATTGATCCTTTAGGAGTATGATGTACTTCAGGGTGGAATTGAATTCCATATACCTCTTTGTCTTTATGCTTAAAGGATTCAACATCACATAAGTTTGAACTAGCAAGGATTTCAAAATCCTCTGGGATTGTTTTCACTTCATCTTTATGGGAAGACCAAACATCCATTTCTGGAGCCAATTGATCAAATAAATTTTCATCGTTATCAATATTAATTTTGACTTGGGCATAACTTTCAGTATCTGAAGTAGATACTTCCCCACCATATGCCTTTGCAATTAATTGATGGCCAAGGCATATTCCTAAAATAGGAATGTCAAAGTGTTTAATATATTCTTCACTATTTCCAGCACCTTCAATTGAAGGTCCACCACCCAATATTAATCCAATAGGATTTTTTGCTTCAATTTCTTCAATAGATAAAGTATTCGCAACTAATTCAGATGGAATATTAAGATACTGTAAACTTCTTTGAATTCTGTGGTTATACTGCCCTTTATTATTGATAACTAATATTGTCATTTTATGCTCCATTAAAATATAATAATATTATTTTTAATTTTTTTATATATTATATTTATCTATGGATTATGGTCATGTTTGGAAAAATAGGAAAAGTTACCATATACTCTCTTAAAATTTATATATCACTTTTAATAAATTTGAAGTACATGGAACTTCAAGATTTAATATTTATTATAATTGCAATACTTATAGCAGTAGTGTTGTTAAAAGTGTTCATGTGGTTATTGCCGGTAATTGTAGTGCTTCTTATAGCATTTTTCATTTATATGTACTTAAAAGAACACTATAACTATTGAATATCTGTGAATGCGGAAGTTGCTGCAACGGCACCTTCTCCACAGGCCACAACCCACTGTTTCAAACCAACACACACATCACCGATAGAATATACATAATCAATATTTGTTTTTTGCTCTTTGTCTGCAATGATATGTCCGGATTGATCTAAGTTCACGCCCAGTTGTTTTGCAAGTTCTGTATGGGGTTCATATCCAACACTAATAAATACTCCGTTTGTTGGAATCTCTGAGAGTTCGTTTGTTTTTGTGTCTTTTAGAATCACTGATTCAACAAGCATATTTCCTTTTATTTCTTCAACTGTTGCATTGAGCATAACATTTATGCCTTCTTTTTCAACAATGTCCTGTAGGTATTTCTGTGCTCTAAACTTATCTCTTCTGTGGACTATAGTAACGTTTGCTCCCAAATTGTTTAAATAGATGGCTTCTTGAAGGGCACTGTTTCCTCCACCTACCATTATGACATCGCGTCCAGAAAAGAAAAAGCCATCGCATGTTGCACAATAGCTAACTCCTTTTCCTTTAAATTCTTCTTCACCTCTTGCATTTAAAGGCCTATGTGAACTTCCAGTTGCTAAAATAATGGTTTTTGACTGATATTCATTTTTATCAGTTTTAACTGTAAATCTATAACTGTCATCTGTTTTAATTATTTTTAAAACATCTTCTTGTTCATGCAATTCACAGTTTTTAATAGCCTGTCCCTTCATTTTTTCGGTTAGTTCCAACCCTGAAATAATGTCAAAACCAGGATAATTTTCCATTGCCGGAACTTCACGACCAATTCCTCCAGCTAAGGATTTGTCAATTATCAATGTTTTAGTTCCTTGGCGTCCTGCATAAATTCCTGCTGTTAATCCTCCAGGACCTGCTCCAATAATAATGATGTCATATTGTTCCATGTTCTCACCTAATTAAAAGTTAGATATTATTTTTATAGTTGATATTAATATAATTTAATGGAAGATTATAAAAAAAGAAGGGTGTGAAATCTCAAAGAGATTTCCTAAATTAGTTTTTGAATTTCTTCGCGTACGATTTTATTAACCATACCGCCGTCAGCTTTTCCTTTAAGTTGCTTCATACACATTCCCATTAAAGGACCCATAGCCCCCATTTGACGTTCTTTCACCATTGATTCATTATTGGCCACAATTTCGGCAATGATGCTGGCAACGTCATCTTCGCTAAGCATGGTTAAGTTATTTTTTTCTGCAATTTCTGCAATTTCAACATCTGGTGTTTTAATTGTTTCAACTGCGAGTTTTCTTACACTATCTTTTGCAATTTTACCTTCTGCCAGAAGTGTGAAAATTCCTTTAAAGTGATCTAAAGTTAAAACATTAACGTCATAACCTTCTCTTTTGATTTCTCTGAGGTCATATGCAAGAAGTGATGCTACAGGTGTCGCGTCCACATCAACATCAGCTAGAATATCCTCAAACATATCGGCTTCTTGTCTTTTAACAAGTTGAGTTGCCAAATCTTCACTTAATTTATATTCCTCAATGATTCTAGCTTGTTTAACGTCAGGCAATTCAGGTAAATTATTTGCAATCGGTTCAATTCTATCAGAAGTAATTTTAAATAATGGAATGTCTGTTTCAAGATACATCCTATTTGCAGTTGGAAGAGGTCTCATGTATTCGGTGTTTCCATCATCAAGCGCTTTACGGGTTTCCTCTACAACACCTTCAAGACCTAAGTTAGCTCTTCTTTTAACTTCTTCAAGTGCAGAAATGGCGACATCTTCATCGTGTGCCACAATGATGAATGCATCATCATCACCAATGTTTAGGAATTCATTGACTCTGTCAACTTCTTCTTGGGTGATTCCATAAGCAGGTAATTCATCTGAGTGGAAAATGCCTGATACTCCACGTTTTTTAGCGTAACTTGCAATTTCAGTACCGAATCTTCTTCCAGGTTGCACTTCACGACCAATCAATCCGTCAAAACCTTTTAAAACCACGGCCTTAATTGTTTCAGCGGATTTTAAAATTTTGGATTCAGTATCTATGAACAATTCATCCAAATCATGAATCTCATCTAGAATTTCAGCATCTCTTTCATTCAATTGATTTTTAATGTCGATTAATTCCAATTGTCTTTTAACTTCACGGTTTACAATCTCAGCCATCAAATCCAAGTCCTGAACACCTTTGATTTCAACACGTGCTCCTTCGGCAATAGAAATGTTCAAATCTTGCCTGATTGTTCCAAGACCCCTTTTAACATTAGTGCTTCTTAAAATTTGACCAAGCATATATGCAACTTCTCTGACTTGGTCTGGATGGTGCATTGAAGGATCTGTTGTAATTTCTGCAAGAGGAATACCTAATCTGTCTAATCTGAATTCTGTAAATCCGTCTTTGGTTTCAACTCTTCTTGCAGCATCTTCTTCAAGACCAAGGCTTTCTATAATAACTTTTCCATATGGGGTGTCCAGGTAACCGTCGGTTGCAACCATACCTGTTCTTTGAAATCCACCAGTGTTACTTCCGTCAATAACCTGTTTTCTCATTGTATGGAATTCATCAACAATGTGCATATTCATCAAGCATGCAATTGTAATGCAGATGTCTAATGCTTCTTCATTTAAACTGTGAGGTGGTTCGTCATCGTTTTCAACAAGACAGGTATGTTTTTCAAAGTTTTCATATTTGAAATTAAGTCCTCTCAAGGATTCCTGTAATGCCGCACGATCGATTTCCCCAAGCTCTGATTGTGTTGGCCTTAATTTTCTTTGAATCAATTCATCAAAATCATCATCAACAAGTTCTGTTTTACATGGACAGAATAACTTATGTTCACTGTTCAATTGTTGGTGAATTTCAAGTCCCATTTTTAATCCTAATTTTTCGTAATCCATCATAACAGCTCCTTAATTTAAGAAATCCTTAATTGAGGATTTTTCTGAAAATTCACCTGCAATGTTTTTATGCATAATCTCTTTTACTTTATTATAATCGTCATTTTGACCTAATGCCCAACATAATTTTACATAAGTGGTTTCGGGAGTCATATCCAATCCGGAAATCACTCCAGCATCAAGAATTTCACGGCCTGTTGAGTAAACATTCATGTTAACTCTTCCGTAAAGACATTGTGAAGTCATAATCACAGGAATCGCTTCGTCTCGTGCTCTTTTAAATGAGTCAATTAAGTTATTTGGAACATGTCCAAGTCCAGTTCCTTCAATAACAAGTCCTTTGTAACCTTTGTCAATGTGGTATTCGATGTATTCCTCAGAAATTCCCGGAAAACTTTTGATGAATCCAACCTTTTCTTCAATAGAGGTATTCAATTCTAATTCATTTGCCCCACGTTTCACATAATTGTAATCTGGATTGATGTTAACTTTCTTGTTTTCAATTTTAGCGATTGGCTGTGCGTTAATGCTTCTGAAGGTATCTCTTCTTGAAGTATGCATTTTTCTTACTTTAGTTCCTTTGTGTAAATAGGTGTATTGATCATTTAAACGCCCATGCATACAAACACAAACTTCAGCAATGTCTGATTTAGCCGCAACCACTGAATCGATTAAGTTAATGTTAGCATCACTTGAAGGTCTGTCTGAACTTCTTTGTGCTCCAGTAATAATAATTGGAACTGGTGTTTTTAGCATAAAACTTAATGCTGCAGATGTATAATGCATTGTATCAGTACCATGAGCTATCACAACACCATCAGCACCGTCAGAAATGTCATTAGCAATCTCTTCTGCAGCTTTAACCCAATATTCAGGTTTCATGTTTTCGCTTAAAATGTTGTATAAAGCTTTAACATTATAATTTGCATAATCCAATAATTCGGGATTTGCTTTTACAAGGTCTGATGCAGTGAATTTAGGATGCACCGCTCCAGTTCTGTAATCGATAACGGAGGATACTGTACCGCCAGTTGAAACGATTGATATGTTCTGTTTGGATTCATCGTGTGGAATTTCAGTTTCATCGTATCCGATTTTTGGCTTATCTCCTTTTTCAATTAACTCAGCGGTAGTGTTATCAATAGCCACACCAATATTATAACCGCTGGATAATTTTAAAACTAAATATCCGTCATCAGCATCTTCAGGCCTATCAAGTAAAATTCCAGTATATGAGATATCCTCTTTGTGAACTTTAATGGTATCCCCTATACTCAAATCATATTCCTCTATATATTTTCTAGAAATTTCTTTATAAGTCATTAAATCACGCTTATGAATTGTTTTTTAGCCATTCAGCTCCAGCTTCTAAAACTTCAATATTTACATCAATAACTTTTGGTTTGGATGCAAACATTTCCTTTATGGCATTTTCGTATGATTCACGTTTTAAAACATCAGTTAATTCAGTCAATGCTCCAAGTAATGCAGTATTTGCAGTTCTTGCATTTCCATATTCTTCAGCAATATCCACACAAGGCATTGCAATAACTTTAATGTCTTTATCAGTTGTAAACTCACCAATGTGAGCATCATAAAGTATAACTCCTCCATCTTTAACATCCTGTGAAAATTGTGCTAATGAAGGCTTATTCAAAGCAATAAGAATGTCGATATCATCAACCACGGGAGTTCCAATGGTTTCGTTAGATATCACTACAGAACAATTTGATTTTCCACCTCTTTGTTCAGGTCCGTAACTAGGATACCAAGACACATGCTTTCCTTCAGCACATGCTGCTTGAGCTATTGTGAGTCCTGCGCTTAAAACCCCTTGACCACCGAATCCACTGACTTTAATGCTTAATGGCTTGATTTCATCGTCAACATAACCTGAATCATCAGTTCTAACAACATTAAATATTTTATCTAAAGATTCAGTTGAAAAGTCACTTTCTGATCTTTGAACAGGTTCTTTGCTGTATAAATTATTTCTGAAGTTTTTAACAGGGAATTCCTTTTCCATTTTCTCTTCAATGAATTTTTGAGCACTTGCAACATCCTGCTTTAGGTTAGTTGGACAAGGTGATAATACTTCAACAAATGAATATCCTTTTCCTTCTTTTTGAACGGTTAATGCTTGCTTGATTGCATATTTTGCAAGTCTGATTTTTAATGGATTAGCAAGAGATACTCTTTCAATGAATACTGGTGCTTTTAGAGTATTGATTAACTCACACATATGAGTTGGGTGTCCTGTATAATCAGGGTCCCTTCCTGTTTGACAAGTAACGGTTTTTTCACCGATTAGGGTGGTTGGAGCCATCTGTCCACCAGTCATTCCATAAACTGTGTTGTTCACGAAGAATACTGCAATTTTTTCTCCACGATTTGCGGCTTGCAATGTTTCGTTTAAACCGATGGAAGCCAAATCTCCATCTCCCTGATAACTCATGACAATTGCATTATCCTGTGCTCTTGAAATACCAGTAGCCACTGCAGGTGCTCTTCCGTGAGCAGTTTGGAAGTTTCCACAGTTAAAGTAGAAGTACGCATATACTGAACATCCTACAGGAGAAATCATAACGCATCTTTCCTGAATTCCAAGTTCATCCATACACTCAGCAATCAATTTATGTAAAATTCCATGTCCACAACCAGCACAGTAGTGAGTAGATTGAATATTAGTTCCTTTTCTAGGATACTCTTCTAAAAGGGATTGTGGATTTCTACGTACTTTTAATTCATAATCTTTATCATTAAAATCTTTTTCAACCATTTTTCCACATCCTCAGTCAATAATATTTGGACTAGCTTTTTCCTCACTTCTTTTAGATAAATCTATGTCTTCATCTTCAAAGCCAGCTATTTCATAAATCTTTGCAAGAATTTGTTTTAATTCGATTAGGTTTCCACCCATTCTATTAACTAAATGGGTGTCTTCTTTTCTTAAAGCAGCAAATTGAACATCTGCTAAAAGTTGACCGTTACTCATTTCAACTGATATGAAACTCACACCGTTATCGGACAATTCTTTTATCCTATCAACTGGGAAAGGTGATAATGTGATTGGTCTTAAAAGTCCAACTTTCATGCCTTTTTCACGGCTTTTGTCAACAGCGGATCTTGCAATTCTGCTGCTGATACCAAAGGATACTAAAACAATTTCAGCATCTTCAACTTGATATTCCTCATAAATTACTTCCTCTTGTTCAATTTTAGCATATTTCTCTTGAAGTTTGAAGTTGAAGTCTTCCAAATCATTAAAGTCATTGAAAATTGAAGTAATAAGATTGTCCATTGTTTCTTTAGTTCCTTTAACTGCCCAATCTTTGTCATTTGCAGGTTCAATAGCTTTTTCAGGGAATTCTAATGGTTCAGCCATCTGTCCTAAAGTACCGTCCGCTAAAACAACTACGGGATTTCTCCATTTATCGGCAAGTTCGAATGCCTTCATGGTCAAATCACACATTTCCTGAACGCTATTCGGTGCTAGAACTATGTTTTTATAGTTTCCATGACCTCCGCCTTTGACGACCTGATTATAATCCCCTTGTTCCGGACCGATGTTTCCAAGTCCAGGTCCTGCTCTCATGATATCTACAATCACGGCAGGCAATTCGGCACCTGCAAGGAAAGTAAATCCTTCCTGCATTAAACTAATGCCGGGACCTGATGATGAAGTCATAACTCTGTGACCAGTACCTGACGCACCATAAACCATGTTGATTGATGCTTCTTCACTTTCGGCCTGAACAAAGTTTCTTCCAACCATTGGGAAGTATTTTGATGCTTCATGTAAAATTTCACTCGCTGGAGTAATTGGGTATCCAAAGAAACAATCACAGCCAGCATACATTGCACCAATGACAACTGCAGTATTTCCTTTTACCATTTGATTACTCATTTAATTTCCCCCTTTAGCTATTTTAGCCTTAATCATATTTGCAACTGTATCATTAACAATTTTTTTATATTCCTGGACTTCTAAAGCTAATGGTTCTGGACATGTAAAGTAACAGTCTTTACATCCGGTACAACCATTTCCACTATAATAAGCAAATTGATATCCCGCATTGTTCATGTCTTCTGAAAGTAATATTGCATTTTGAGGACATCCAACTATACATCTCATACAGCCTTTGCAAATCTCTTTATTTATAACTGGATAAGATATCTCTTCTGTCATTATATCATCTAATTAATTTTTTTTGGTCGTTTTCTCTAATTTCAACTCTCCTTGTTTTTCCGCTGATGGTTTCAGGAAGTTCATCTCTATACTCAACCATCCTTGGGTATTTATAAGGAGCTGTAACTCTTTTAACATGATTTTGTATATCTTTTGTAAGTTCATCTGATGGCTCAAAGTCAGGTTGCAAAACAATTGTTGCCTTTACAATCTGGCCTCTTACTTCATCAGGATAAGCGGTAATTGCACAGTGGCGCACTGCCTCATGAGAAAGCACTGCACTTTCTACTTCATATGGTCCAATACGGTAACCTGAAGATTTGATGATGTCGTCGTTTCTTCCTACAAAGTGAACATAACCTTCTTCATCAATCCAAGCGGTATCCCCGCAATGATAAAATCCATCGTGCCATTGTGCCGCTTGTTTTTCAGGGTCTTTATAATATTCTTTAAATAATCCTGGTGGAACTCCTTCAGATACATTAAAACAAAGTTCTCCTTCATCACCAATTTCCACGGGATTATCTTCTTCATCATGTAATTCTAATTTGTAAAGCGGTGAAGGTTTACCGATTGATCCAACTTTTGCATCTAACCAGATGAATGTTCCAATTGATAATGTGGTTTCGGTTTGTCCGAATCCTTCTTTAATTCTTAAACCGGCAATATCATAGAACCTTTCAGATACTTCTGGTGGAAGTGGTTCTCCTGCTGTTGCAACATATTTTAAATTGGAAAAGTCATATCCCTCAATGTTTTCTTTAATTAAGAATCTATAAACAGTTGGAGGTGCACAGAATGTATCTACCTTGTTTTCTATAATTTTTTCAAGCAATTTAATTCCGTTAAACCTAACATAATCATAAATGAAAATTGCAGTTCCGGAAATCCATTGGCCATAAATATTTCCCCAGACCGCTTTTCCCCATCCAGTGTCTGATGCTGTGTGGTGGACTCCATCTTCCACAACATTTTGCCAGTATTTGGCGGTTGGAATGTGTCCTAAAGCATAAGTATGTTTGTGTGAAACCATTTTTGGAAGTCCGCTTGTTCCTGATGTGAAGTAAATTAAGAATATTTCATCGGCCATTGGATTACTGTCATCAGTTGGTCTTTCATAAACGGGACTTTCTTCAGCAATTGCTTTGTTAAAGTTAATCCAACCGTCTCTATCGGTTTCGATTACCAGCTTTTCTAAATCCCAATCAAGATTCTTTTCTGCTTCTTCATAGTCTTGTAATAATGTATCTTCTTCAACGGTTATGATTGCTTTTACATCTCCTTGTTTTAATCTAAAATCAATATCATGAAGTTTTAACATGTGTGTTGCGGGAATAGCTATTGCTCCAAGTTTGTGTAATGCAACCATACAAAACCACCATTCGTATCTGTTTTTTAAGGTAAGCATTACTTTATCGCCTTTTTTAATACCTATTCTTTTAAGTAAGTTAACTGTTTTATTGGAGTATTCTTTCATTTCTTTGAATGTGAATGTGTGTTTTTCATCATCATCGTTAACCCAGATTAAAGCAATTTTACTAGGGTCTATTTCTGCATACTTATCCACAACGTCAAATCCAAAATTAAAATCATCATTGAATTTAAGTTTAAAATTTTTGAAAAAATCTTCATACGAGTTAAATTCAACTCTTTCTACAAAATCCTCTATAAGTGATGTCATTTAATTATCTCCTGTAAGTATTATATTATAACTGCTAAAAATTTAGCGGGTTTATCATTAAGTGCAACCATTGCATGTCTGTGCGCTGAATCGAAGAAGATACAGTCTCCTTCGTTTAAAATAATTTCATTATTGTGAATGTAAATCTTTAAGGATCCTTCAAGGACAAAATTGAATTCCTGTCCTGGGTGTGAGTTAAGTGAAGGAACAGGATTTTTTTTAGGATCTACAGTAACAAGGAATGTTTCAGCATTTTTATGAATGAATTTGGAACATAAGTTCTCATGAGTATATTCTTTGCTTCTATCGATTGATATTCCTTTATTTGCTCGAGTTACATCGAAAATACTCATTCTACTTTCTTCACCAGTTAAAAGCAATCCTAAATCAACTTGAAAGATATTTGCAAGTTCATATAAAAAACTTGCTGGAATGTCAACTTCCCCCTTTTCATATTGTTCGTAGGTTTCTGTTTTAATGTTCAATTCTTTTGCAATGTCTTGAAGTGAAATGTCAGAAAGTTCTCTCAATTCTCTAATTCTATTTCCAATATCTTTGTTGTATTCATTCAAAGTAAACACCTTTCTATTATAATTGTGTATAATGATATAATAATATAATAAATATTATAACATATACTAAATTTTGATTTTAACTTTATATAAAGGTTATTAAAAATCATGATAATTCATTATAAATTCATTAACTTTTAAAAAAATGATGCTGTAAAATTTTTATAAAGGTTGGTTAAAAGCAGTTAATAATTGATGATGGAATAATTTTTCATGGTTAACTAAAACATTAATCAGTTATTTTAATAATAAACATTGTTGTGTCATCAAATTGTTCTTCATAATTGCAGAACTCTTTAACATCCTTTTCTATGGATTTTATTATGGTGTTGGCATCATCATTTTTGTGTTTATTTATAATATTTTTTAATCTTTCTTCCCCATAAAATCCTTTATAATTGTCATTTGCTTCAGTTATGCCATCAGTATATAAGAATATTGCATTTTCTTTTGTCAATTGAACAGTATGTGTTTTATATGGCATATCTTCCATGACTGCTAATGCCAATCCAGGTTGCATATCCAGGTAATATTCAAAATCATCATTATTTAATTTAATCAATGGGGGGTTATGTCCTGCATTAACAAAGGTTAATTCGTTTGTTTTTATATTAAGTTTTCCAAGCCAACAAGTAACAAAATGATTTTCTGCATTTTCTTCACAGAGGCTATTATTCGCCTCATAAAATGCTTTGGATAAATCTTTATACTGTTTTGTATAATCCTGAATCAATGTCATTGCTTTGACCATTATTAATGCTGCGGATATTCCTTTTCCGCTGACATCTCCAATGACGAATCCTATATTGTCTGCATCTATTTGGAAATAATCGTAAAAATCTCCTCCTACCTCACGAGCGGCTTTCATAATTCCCCAAAGTTCAAATTTATTCTTATTTTCATTAAAATTATCATGGAATTCTTCAAAGTCTTTCGGGATCATGGAATCTTGAATATCGCTAGCCAATTTCAGTTCTGTTTCATATCTTTCCTTTTCAGAAGTTACTTTCACCAAATTTTCTCCATATTTTATTACATCATGTTCCATATCCCGCAATGAATCGATTAATATCCTTATTTCGTTGTTTACCTTTATTTCTTCCAATTTTTTTTGGTGTTTTAAATAGTCCTTGTTGTTAGTGATAGATTCCGTCATGATTTCAGATAACTTGTTTAATGGATTTGTTACATTTTTTTCTAGATAGTACAAGTAAAATAATAATGGAATTGACATTACGATAAATAGAAACATGGTAGTTCTGGCGATATTCAAGTAGCTTTCAGCGTACCCTAAACCCAAAATGTAATTCCTAATTACTATGATTGCTGACATTATCATGATTAGCAATACTATTGATATATTTACTTTTGAAAATAGGTTAGGTACTGTATTATGTTTAATTTTGGAAATGTCCTTATCATATGGCTTTAATAAATAGATTATGAGGAACATTGTGATTATTAATTTTAATAGGGCATAATCTGAATCTAAGAAAAATGTTTGGAGCAATCCGGTAATGATAAATAAAATCAAAGAAATGTAATATATCTCTTTAGGTAAAATCTGTTTAAATTGTCTTCTGGGTGTATACATTGGTATTTTGAAGTGATTGACAATGTATAATGATAATATCGCAATAAAAAAGCTGAATATTGTTGATATAAAATCAAATTTAAACTCGTAGTTTATTAGTTCTTTCCCAATAAATGAGAATAAAATCAATATTGTTATGGAATATATGGAAAATATGACAAATAATTTAATTAGATTATATAGGCTAATTAGATTCGGACTTTCCAATCCGTATTTATTCAAAATTGAATACCATGATTTCCATATTGCAAAATTGCCGATAGTCAGGAAGAATATGATTAATAAATTTACTATCAGGGATTCGGGGTGCTGCATCATCAAACAAATAGATTCCACAAAAGCAAATCCTAAAATTGCAAAAGGTCCAAAAATTAAACTTAAAACAGGGAGTATTATTATATGAAGGTCTCCGAATTGGGGAAACATTTTGGAGAATCCAAAAGCAATTGAAGTTAAAATAATTGAGAATAATACAATAAATTTCCTTGATTTAAAAAGTTCTCTTTTATTTTTCATTATTCTCACATCCGTTATACCTAATTATTAACATAGTCATATCATCAAATTGATTTTCAGTATCACAGAATTCATATACTTCATTTTTAATCTTTCCGAGTATTTCATTTAGATTTTCATTTTTATGTTTATTTATAGTTTCTTTCAAACGATTTCTACCAAAAAATCCATGATAGTCATTATTTGCATCTGTAATTCCGTCAGTATATAAAAATATTGAATCTCCGGGTTTTAAACTTAATTCCTGCTCGTTATATGTTGTTCCTTCCATTAAACCCAAAACAAAATTTGGATTAATATCTAAATATTCAAAAGCATCATTTTCTTTAATCAATGGTTGTTCATGCCCTGCATTTACAAAGGTTAGTTTTCCTGTCTTGATATTTAATTTTCCAAACAATGAAGTAACAAATAATTCTTCATCATTTCTTTGACAGGATAAATCATTAACATTTTCATAAACTTCTTTAGGTTTTTCATGGAATTTGCAATGATTTCTAATTAGATACATGGTCTTAACCATGAATAATGTTGCAGGGATTCCTTTTCCACTGACATCTCCAATTACAAATCCGATATGTTCATCGTCTATGTCAAAAAAGTCATAAAAGTCCCCACCAACTTCCTTTGCAGGATTCATAAATGCAGAAATTTCAAAGGGCTTATCTTTAGAAAATTCATCAAAATCGGTTTTTAACATGTGTGTTTGGATATTGTTAGCAACATTGAATTCTGTTTCAATTTTCTCTTTTTCGATTGTTGTTTTCTTAATTTCAGTTAAATAATTTCCAATAGTTTTCCTAAATTTGACAAAAGAGTTAACTAATTTGGAAATTTCATCATCATTTTCGGAATATCCATTCAATTTTTCGTTCAATTCAGTATCTTCTTCAAATTCTTTATTCTCTTTATACTTGTTTAAAGCACTGATTAAATCATAAATTGGGTTGGTTAAAATTCTTTCTACACGAATAATATGGAATATTGAAAAAATTATAACTAATGCGCTTCCATAAGCAATAGTAATCATATATACGAAATTGATATCTGAAACCCAATTGCCAGCAAAATGTTTGATTAATAATGTAAGTGTTTCAAAGTTTACAAATGTAACAATAACTAATATTGCTAAAAATATTAGGATTATCTGTTCGATAATTGAATAATTTGTACCTTTTGTTTCAATATTAATATCAAAGTTATTTAAATTAAATAATACAATTGTGATTATGGCAATTATAAAGAAGATTTCATCCAAAAGGCTATTATCAAAAGATGTCATCAGGGTTATAATTGGATAGATGAATAATGGTATAAATATTATTCTAAAATACTTGAATTTAATGTTAATTTTACTAAACAAATTTTTGGGAGTTTGTAAAGGGATTTTTAAAATATTAAAGACGCTGATGAGCAATAAACCGGATATTGTTGCAAAGTTAAACATATCTAAAAAATATGAAAATACATTAATTTCTGTTGTTAATGGATATATCAAGCTAAATGGGGGATATGCTTCAAGAGCAATATTGATAAAAGACCAATAACAAATTGAAATAATAAACATTATTGTAATAAATTTTAAAATATTATATGTTGAATCAAATTTGGGAGTGCTTATTGGCATTCTTTTAAATGTAGCATACCACAGTTTATATGCACTAATGGAAATGAAAAATGTAATTCCAAAGTCAATAAGTGAAGCAAACAGATCTCCGCCAACCTTAATCTCAAAAATAAACATGGAAAGGGAATGGCCTAATGCACCTGCTGGACCAAACATCAAACCAAAAATGGGGCCGAGTCCAATATCTGGAATAATAAAATGTCCTGCAATAGATAAGTATCCGTAATAATAAAAAAATATTGCTCTTATAAGGAATGTAAATATAAAAAGAAATATTTGATTATTAAAGAGTTTTTTAAGCATATTATCGGACTCATGTTCTTGAACATTATGAATATTTATGTATAAACTTCTATGAATATATTTAATCTTATATAATAATTGTATAATTAAATTAATAAATCTAATTCGAACTAATAATAAGGAGATTATATGGATAAGATATGATTTTGTTTTTGTGGAGAACTATGATTTAAAGATAAACAAAATCATCTTATGTTTTTAGGATACTAAATCTTTAGTAATTTATTGCACATTTTAAGAAAGTTTTAAATATTGCAAACTATAACTTTAATTTAATCAGTTTGATAGGAGATTATGAAATGTCATCTAATGAAATCGGTACCAATGTTATTTTTAAAAAACAATTAGGTTTAAATTATGAAATAGATCAAAAATATGTTGGTCTTAAAATGAAGGAAAATAATATTTTATCTTTTAATTTCAGGGTTCCAGGGGCTTTGAAAGATGAAGTTGAAGGATATTTTAGAAGATTTAAATTAGGTGAGCCTATTTTAGTAGATATTGGTGGAACTGGAGATATTAGATGTGATTTTAAAGGCATTTCACCTGTTCTAAAAAGCAAAGACAAACTGGATGAATATTTCATATCCGCAACTTTGCAAGAAGATAAGCAATATGATCCTATAGAAGAAGAAAAATGTGAAACTTGTAGTGGATGCGGATTCCACTAATCAACTCTTTTTTTAAGATATGCTCTTTTTAGAGTGTTTATTTCTCACGTTTAACGTCGGTTACTTGTTTACACATGTAATTACTTCACAAAATTGTTTTAAACCAATTGATTGTTTCTATTAATTGATTTTCAAAATTGTCAGATTCTGCTTTAAAATTAATTTTTTCAAGATTGCTCACATCGGCTAGGGAATGTTTTATGTCTCCTGGTCTTTCCGGGAGATATTCAGGCTTCACATCACTTTCAAGAGTTTTTCGAATAATTTCATATAATTCATTAACAGAAAGCTTTTTACCAGATGCAACATTAACTATTCCATTAAAATCAGATTCGCAGGCTTTAATATTGGCTTGAACAACATCTTTAACAAAAATAAAATCTCTAGTCTGTTCGCCGTCTCCATAGATTACAGGTTGCTCGCCTTCAAGTAGGGCACCAATAAAATTAGGTATTACCGCAGCATATTGTGAATTTTTATCCTGTTTCGGACCAAATACATTAAAATACCTTAAAGCAACATAATTCAGCCCATAACTGTCATAGAATGTTCGCAGATATAACTCGCAACTTGCCTTGGATGCTGCATAAGGAGATGTGGGCATGGGAAGTTCACTTTCCTTCAAGGGCATATTTTTATTCTCCCCATAAACGGCAGACGAAGATGAAACTATGACTTTCTTAACATTGTTTTTTACTGCAGCATTTAGAAGTTTTATGGTGGCATCAACATTATTCTCATTACATCTAATGGGATCATCAATACTTAATGGCACGCTTGCCATAGCCGATAGATGGAAGACATAATCAACATCTTTGAGTAATTCATCTAAATTAGTATTATTCACGTCTTCGGTTACTATTTTCAAATTCTCATGTTCAGGATTTTTTAAATTTTTTAAACTTCCGGTGGAGAGATTATCAATAATAGTGATTTTATTTTCATCTATTAGTTCATCGGCGATATGTGAGCCAATAAATCCGAGTCCACCAGTTATTAAAATATTTTTATTTTTCATTTAGCCACCAATAGTCTATTTGAATAATATTTAAACTATTATTAATTATTTTTAAGTAACAATATTTATATATTTTTATATGTATATTTAATATTTAAGAGGAGTCTAATAATATGTTTGATTTGGTGTATAATGCCATATTTTTTGCTTCAAGCGGCAATATTCCTGGGATAGCTATTGGTCCATTTGATGTTTTATTAGCTTATATTATATCTATTGTAATTTCAATTATAGTGGCATTAATTTTAAAGTTACCGTTATTGCCTAGCAAACCATATAGGTATTCTTTTGATGTAAGTGCATTATATCCGACTCCAATAATAGCTATTGGTATTCTTTCAATATTTTTAGTTTTAAATTATACTTTTATTTATAATGGAATTGTATTGGCTGCTATTATAGGCATTTTATCTGCATTATTTGTGAAATATTTATTTGATTTTGTATTTCCAAAGCCTTTAGATGAAAGTGGGGAGGATGGTGTACAATGAATGAGGTAATTGGAATTATAATTGCTGCTATTCTATGTTGGTTCAATTTTGTAATTGTCGATACTTATTTTGGACTTCCGGAACAACCTGGTGTTAGAGGAGCCCGGATTGTTGGAGAAGATGTCAAAAAAAGAGGGGGAGACATTGCTGGTGGATTTTTCCAAGGAAACATTTTATGTTCTCCTGATGCATCTGCTGGTACTTTAATGGCTTCAATTGGATATTTGCTTTTAGGAATTCCTGGGGGTATTATTGCTGCATTCCTGGTGTTTATTGGAAATAGATTATGTGCTGACCCAGGATATGCCGGAACTGTTGGAAGTTTAACTGCAACAATTATTATATTCATTTGTTCATTTGTTGGTTTTACTCCTGAAATGTTTATTGTGGGAATGGTTATTGCGATTTTAACTGTTCAAGGTATTGATCAAGTTAGAGCATCTATAATTTTAGGAAAGATAGCTCAAAAACTCAATAGGCATGCAGAGGAGTGATTATATGTATGTTGAAATTATTGGAATCATAGTCATTTTTGTGGCATTAAGAGCTTTAATAACAAAAAATAAGGCTGAAAGATTGTTATATTTGAATGTTATTGGATTTGGAGTTTCTGCAATTATTGCTTTAGTAATCAATACTCCATTTGCTCTTGTGGTTGCAGCAGCATTCTTTATCTGTTCCACAATTAGTGCTAATGCAATAGCTTATGCATTAAATAGACTGGATGATGAAATAATATTGGAGTGAGACAAAAATGGAAATCATATCAATAATTGCAATGGCTTTAATGCTTATTGGGGCATTTGGAATCATATTCCTTAAAAAACCATTAGATAAAGTTATTATGTTTTCAATACTTGATGCGGGACTTGTATTGGTCATTGTCTTATTCAAATATTTGGATGTGGCTCTCTTTGCTGCTTTAACAGGTCCATTATCTACATTAATATTTATTTTAGCTATTGTGAAAATCAAGGAAATTCGAGAAAAGAAGCTAAACAGTGGTGATATACAATGATTGATGTTCAAATATTCTTTTACTTTGGCATATTTTTAGCCATCGTGGGAAGTATTGCTACTGCTTGGGGTCCTGGAGTTAAAGACCCTATTATAAGAACTTTCAATACGGAAGTAGCTTCAATTGGTGTATGTTTGGTATTGTTGTGTTATAATCATGTTTTAGCATTATTAACATTACTTGCAACTACAGTAATTATTTCATTAATCTTATTTAGGGCTATTATTCGTTTAGAAGAGATGGGGGCAGATGTATGAGAATTGGAGTATTATGGAATAAACTTGCTGAACCTAAAAATATTCCTCGTCTTTTTGCATTTAGTTTAGGAATTATTTTAATCATTGGCCTAATAGTGCCGATGGCATTAAATCCAGATCAGATTTATACCAGACCTGCTCCTCAGGTTCAAGTGGATGAAGGTTTGCCTATCGCTCCTTATGATAGGGATGGTGAAATTTTAAAAGAACCAGGAATAGTTAAGGCACAATATCCTAACAATGCTGAAGAGTTGGGTATGATTACAGGATATATGTCTCCTCTAGCCGAATGGGTATCATCAATATCCCCATACTTCGGAACATCAATTTATTCATCTCCCGGTGGACTTATAGATGAAATTTTGTATTATACAAGAGGTTTCGATACAATACTGGAGTCCAGTATTTTGATGATGTCCTTTATTATTGCATCATGGTTATCTATTAATTATACAATGAATAGGAAAAATGATGAAAAAGAGATAAAAGAAGATGTTAAAAAAGCAATCAATGAATCTGCTCAGGTAGCTAATGAAGTTAAAGCTAATGATGTTAAAGCCAGATCAAAACAATTGAGGAGGGATAACTGATGATTCTAATACCATCATATGTTCCTCAAGCATTCCTATCAATGTATTTGCCTGCAGTATATGCTGGTTTGATAGTTGGTTTTATTGCAACAATGGCTATAGCAATGAGGAAAGAAGAGATTCATATTCTCATATTGACTGATTTAGTTGGTCTTGCCATGATATTTGTTGTTTCTGCTGTAGGAACTGATTTGGCAGAAGCATTAATCTTGCCTGGTCTGGTTGTAGAGTTGGCTGAAACCTTAGCTATTTCAGAAATATTAATTACTCGTGAAATGCGTAAAATAGAACAAAATCCAAGAAGAAATTTATCAAAATCTTCTTCTTTATTCCCACAGCCATTTGCTTTAGACATGGAAATAATGACTACTGCTCCTAATTTCATTGCATTGGTTTTAATTGGTTATGGAATTTTCCTGACTGGTTTTACTGGAGGTGCAGTAGCCGGTGGGGGAATTGTTTTATATGCACTATCCAAAAAGGCAAGAGGATTGCCTGTATTGATGTTGGATGGTATTGCAGGAGTGTCAGGAATAGCTTGGTGTTTATGGATAATCGGATTTTTATTATTCTTTGTAACACCTCAATTATGGTTGTTGAGTTTATTCCTTGCAGCATGCGGATTATTATTAAAAGTAGCTTCAAAAGTAGGCTTGATTGGTCTGCTTATGAGAGAGGACATTGATAAGGAGTAGGTGATGGTTATGGATTTTTCTACACTTGGAGGAAATTTACTTGGAACAATTCCACTTGGAGACATTGTATTATATGTCACACCATTCAACTTGTTCCTTTTTGCAATTTTACTTGGTTTCACTGTGTTAATTGCATTAAGTAAACCTGAAACTCAAATAGAAGCTACATTACATTATTTAAATAATACTGAAGTTAAAGTTGGTCCTAAAGAATTTAAACAAAGAAGATTTTTATCTGTTCTTTGTGGTATTGCTTCTGCAGGAGCAATGATAACTGGAGATTTATTTAACTTTACATTATTCATGGCTTTAGTGGGTATTTTGAATATTGGTATTGTATCTGCTGTTAAACAAACTACCGTATTGAATTCTGCATTTAATTATGGTTTGATTGCTATGATGTGTAGTTTACCATTATTCGGCGGAGCAGCTATTATACTTGCTTCAACCGGAACATTATCATTAGCAGTTCTATCTCAAATGCAAGCAAGTCCTATGGTAGTATTCGGTGCAGTGCTGATGTTGATTGGAATTTTGGGCGAAAGTGGTGTAGCACCATTTTTTGCAAGTAAAGCAGAAATGTTTAGAACTGCAGGTTCTCCATTTATTGTTATTATTCACTTAAGTTCATTGTTTATTATTGTAAGAGCTGTTGAAATATTGTTATTGGTATTGTGGTAAGTGGTGAGTATGGCTAGTCAAAAAACTTTATATATAATTTTATTGGCATTATCAACAATAGCTATCCTTGCTTGTTTAGTCATAGACTTTGAAGCATGGATTGTTTATACTGTAGCTATATTTGGTATTCCATTATGGATTTTATCTTTAGGTTTATTAACAATGGCTAAGGCAAAACCTGAAGATGAAGAAGAGAGGGTGAAAGAACCATTTACTGGGTATTAGAGTGGTATTATGAATTTAATGGCAGATATTTTAATTAATGTTATTATTGCATTCCTTGCGGGAAGTTTGCTTCTAGGTTTGCATAGAAAAGTCATGGCTCGTGTTCAAAAGCGTCCAGGTCCACCTATAGTCCAGCATTTGATACACTCTTTGAAATTTTTCTTTAAAGAAACTGCAATTCCAAAAACCGTTTCAAAAGTATTTTATATAGGCATCGTATTTATATTGGCATTAATCTGGATTGTTGGGGTTATTGCAGGGCCTGTGGCTCATGATTCATTATTAATATTATTTGGTGTTTATGCAGTTTATAAAATCGTTGAACATAACTCCGGGTCTAGTTCAGGTTCGCCTTACGGTAAATTAAGTTGTGTAAGGGCAGTGCTTTCAGCAGCAACCGAACTTCCTTTATTTGCCGCTATTGTATTTGTTTATTTGGTAACTGGCTCTATGAATATTGATCAAATCATTGCTTACCAATCAGTGCATGGTCCATTAGTGTTTTCAATTCCTCTTGCAGCTATAATGTTTTTCATGTTGATTATTACTAAGTCTCCATATTCTCCATTTGCAATAACAAAAGATAAGGTTTTAATTTCCGGATTTGAAACTGAACACTTTGGATTATTAAGAGGATTCATGTTATTTTCAGAATCCATTGCTTGGTATGTGTTGCTTTGGGTATTCTTAACAATATTCTTTGGTCCTTTAAATGCTGTAGGGTACTTGATTGGAATGCTTGTAATTACATTCATCACAGGATTTATTAATGCAACAACACCAATTTTCAGTCCAAATCATTCAGTTATGACTCAAATTACTATAGGGGCAATATGCTTCTTTGGAACAATAATAATGATATTTTCAGGAGTGGTAGTATGAACAGTGAAGACGTAATTGTTTATTTAACTTCGTTAGTTGCTATTGGTGTAATAGTTATTGGTATTTTAACAACAATTTTCCACTCAACTATCATTGTTCCGATAGTAATTATTGGAATTGTCTTAGCAATATTTGTATTATTGTCTAAAGGTAATTTTTCACACAAAATTGAAAGCATTGAGAAAATATGTTTTGTTATAACTTTTATAGCAATAATTTGTTCATTTATATTGCTTTATAAACCGATGTAGGAGATATTATGTTAGATTATATGATTTATATACTTGCATTTGCTGTTGGTTCCATTCTTGGTTTACTTTACAGTTATAAGCAGCATGGCGAACCATTTGTTGCAGATTCAAGCTTTAATATACTGGCATGTGTAGCTTCAATTATAGGTTGGTGTTTGGCATTTAATTCAGGAAATGTTATTTTGGCAGCAATTGGTTTTCTCCTCGGAGGATTAGTAATGGGAGAAAGGCCAGGTTATGGTAGAAAAGAAACTGCAATCGGTTTGATTGTTGCAGTAGTATTATATTTAATTATTAAAATCAACAGTATGATGTGATTGGAATGGACAATGATGCAAAATTAAGATTAATGCAAAAAAGAATAATAAAAAGTTATGCTTGGCAAAGAGATATTATAGTTCCACTCTCTAAAGAATTCGATTGTACTGTTGATGAATTGGAGGAGTTATTCTTTGATTTGTTTGATATGGATTCACTTCAGGCATTACATGGAACTTTCGAATCAGCTGAGGATATCTGTTTATATCAAAAATTAAATGCTGATTTAAGGTTGTGTTGGTTCAGTGGTACTTTAGAGTTAATTTCACGTGATGATGCAAAAAATCTTAAAATGAAATTAGTTGATGAGATAAAATCAGGAAAACCTTATGAAAATGCAGTTAAAGAAGGTAAATTAGAATTATTCCAATTATTAAAAAAAGAAGCAGAAAATTAATGTTTATTTATAATTATTTAAAAGAGGGAGTACAATGTTAAATGCGATAAAGGATGCTGTGAGAAAAAGCTCAATTCATGTCTGCATTGTAAATTGTGGGGGATGTAACGGATGTGATGTGGAATGTGTTGCATTATTATCTCCAAGATATGATTTAGAGCAATATGGTATTTATGTTCACAATAATCCTCGTGAAGCTGATGTTCTATTGTTAACAGGTGCTGTTACTGAACAATGGGTCGATAACTTAAAGAGAGTATATGATAAAGCTCCTGAACCAAAAATAGCAGTGGCGGTGGGAAACTGTCCACAATCTGGGGATGTATTTGCTCAGGAAGGGGGCCGTGTAAACGCGCCGGCCTCAGATTTTATTCCAGTCGCAGCGGCCATTCCAGGATGTCCTCCAAGGCCTAGTGAAATATTGGAAGCTATCTTGGCCGTTGGTCCACAGGCTATTGCTGATCGTGGGAGGGAATGCAAATGATAGTGCCTATTGGTCCAATTCACCCAGCTTTAAAAGAACCTGTCAGACTTAAACTTCAAACTGAAGGTGAAAGGGTAGTTAAAGCTGAGATTGAATATGGTTATGTTCATAGGGGAATTGAAAAGATAATGGAAGGTAATACCTGGCAAAAAGGAATATATCTTTCAGAAAGAGTATGTGGAATCTGTTCATATGAACATACACAAACTTTTGCTGAAACTATTGAGCAAATTTCTGATGTTGATGTGCCTGAAAGAGCTCAATTTTTACGGGTTATCGCCAATGAATTGGATAGAATTCAAAGTCATTTTCTAGCTAATTCTACATTTTTCAAATCAATGGATCATGAAACATTGTTTATGCATGTTTTAGAATTAAGGGAATATGCAATGGATTCTATTGAGTTATTAACTGGAAACAGAGTTAATATGGGTTGGAATGTAGTTGGTGGTGTTAGAATGGATGCTGATGAACGCCATTTTAAACCAATTCTAGAAAATCTCGATAAAATCGAAGAGAGTTTCGATAGAACTCGAGCATTATTTGCCGAAGGTCCTGCACTTGCCTTAAGATGTAAAGGAATAGGAGTAATGACTAAAAAGGAAGCAATTAAAGGAAGGGCTGTCGGTCCGATTGGAAGGGCTTCTGGAGTTAAGGAAGATTATAGGGTCGGTCATTATACTTATGATGATTACTTTGATTTCAAAGTAATTAGGAGAACTGAAGGAGATAATTACGCTAGAACTTTAACTAGATTTGATGAAATTCCAGAATCTATCAGTTTAATTAGACAAGCTATAGAGAATATTCCTAAAGGAGAAGTTCGTACTCCTGCTGATATAAAATCAGGTTATGCAATGCGCAAAAACGAAGCTCCTCGTGGTGAAGTTACTTATATGATTGAAACTAATGGTAATTTAATTAAAAACATTTCAATTAGGACTCCAAGCATTGCAAATATGGATTCCTGTGCAAAATATATGATTCGGGATGTTCCTACTGTTGCTGATGCAGTATCCACTTATGCCTCTTGTGATCCATGTGTGGCATGTGCTGAAAGAGTGGCGATTACTAATGAGAGTGGTAGAACTGATATAAAAGACTTTTACGAGGTAATCTAAATGTCTTCATTAATGTGGTATATTTACGATTTTGCAAGAAAAGCATGGGTAGATGCATTTGCCAATGCGAAATCTTCTTCTGAAATTGTTGAAAAACCTGAAAGATTTAGAGACTTCCCTAAAGTCAATAAAGAATACTGTATTGGCTGTGGTGCTTGTACTGTCTCTTGTCCTTCTCCAAATGCAATAAAAATAATTAGAGAAAAGGACACTGAAGATGGAGAAGGTATGACTTATCCGGTTATTACTCCCGGAGCATGTATACGTTGTGGTTTTTGTGCTGAAGTATGCCCAACAGATCCTAAAACTTTGGAATGTGGATTAAATCATTTAATTTTACCTGAATTCAATATTATTCCATCTAAAAGACAGTATATTGTTGATGATTATTTATGTATCAAATGTAAAAAATGTATGAAGCAATGTCCTGTTGATGCTATTGAAATTGTTAATGATAAACTTCAAGTAAATCAACTTAAATGTATTTCTTGCGGTGAATGTTTAGGTGTTTGTCCAGTTAATGGAGCTATGAAAGGAGTATTTGTTGAAAATTTACAAGACCAAAAAGATTTAATTCTTTTGACTGTAAATTACCTCGAAGAGTACATTAACAGTAAGGAAGATGATTTGAGGTCTTTGGAACAAAATGATCTCTTGCAGTATGATGTTCCTCTTTCTGGAATTTGGGATGATGCATTAAAAATCATTCCTGATGAGGAAATTTCTTTAGAAATCATTTCTAATGCAGTAAACAGGCTTAAAATTAGAATTATAGATTGGGATGAATCAAAATGTGAAAAATGTCAATTGTGTGTTCCGGAATGTCCTACTGGATGCATCACTTTCGATGAAAATAAAGATACAATTGTCAGAGATAAAGAAAAATGTTTGCGTTGCAGTATTTGTTACCAAACTTGTCCGTTTTCAGTAATCAAATATTTCATCGCCAAATTCTCCATTGGTGATGATGAAATTATTCATACTACTGTAAAAGCATCTAATTTGAATGAGAATATTGTTATGGAGTGAGTGTTATGATTCATAGTTATACTAAAACACCAAGAGCATTAAGACATGACGATGTTGATTATGTAATTAATCAAACAAAATGTGTGGAATGTAAAGATAAGCCATGTCTTACATCATGTCCTATCGATGCAATTTATGTTGATGAGGATGATGGTCTCATTAAAATAAAGAATACTTGCTTTGGCTGCGTATTGTGTCGTAATGCTTGTCCATTCGATGCTATTTCTCTCGATGTTAAAATGGACCCTCCTTTAAAGGAAAATGTTCCAAACATCAATGTTAAATTATGTAAGGCATGTGGGGCTTGTGTTCAAGCTTGTAAAAATGCTTCTATTCATATTGTAGCTGATGGAAAGCAGGAACCTCACAGTGAAATCGATAAGGACACTTGTATTCGTTGCGGGTACTGTTTTAGAGTTTGTCCAACCGATGCGATTAAATATGGTCAATTACTTCCAAAAACTGTTAAAGGAGGTAAAGCCATTGTCGTTAACCAGGACAACTGTATTGGATGTATGACATGCACTAGAGTTTGCCCGTCAATGGGGGCAATAAATGTTGCTAGAACAAATAAATTGCCATATATTAACCCAGGATACTGTGCAAGATGTGAAGAATGTATGCATTCTTGCCCTTCAGGGGCTATAAAGTATTCATCACGTAAAAAAGCTTATAAAATGTATAGTGAAATCAAATCATTTGATATAGTTTCAAACATTATAGATTATGATATTAAAAGATTATCTCTTGATTTGATTAGTTTAAATAAGGTTCTTGAAAAGGTGGCAAAATCAATTGCTTTAGAATTCAATGATCAGGACTTTGAAAATTTCATTGAATACAAAGTTAATGATTTGATGGAAAAGGAACTTAAAGTTAGTCTTGATTCAAGCATTGAAGTAGACAAGTTCTCTAAATTGTTTGGTTCATATTTGATGGATCGAAATATTGAAGTTTATGAAAATAAATGCATTGCTTGTGGGGATTGCTTTAATGTATGTCCTGTTGGAGCAATAGAATTAAATGGTCCAAATCCAATTAAAATTAAAGATAATTGTGTATATTGTGGTAAATGTGTTGAACAATGCAAATTCGATGCAATTGGTGCATATGATGATTATTTCTACAGTAAAGACACTGATCTGTACTATGCAAGGTCTTATTTACATTATCAAAGACAAGGTGATTTTTCACTTTCACAAACTAAATGTCAATCTTGCGCAATTTGCGCTAAAAACTGTCCGACTGAGGCTTTAACATTAAATGATGATAAGATAGACTTTGATAGTGAAAAATGTATATACTGTAGAACTTGTGAGGCAATTTGTCCTCTGGATGCAATAAGAATTGTTAACTTCAGGTGATTAAATGTTCGAAAAATCATTTATAACAGATTGTGAAGGTCCATTAACTTTAAATGACAATGCTTTTGAGCTATCTGCCAATTATATTGAAAATGGAGATCTATTATTTAAAATTCTTAGTTTGTACGATGATTATTTAGTTGACATTGTTAAAAAAGAAGGTTATAAAGCAGGAAATACTTTGAAATTAATCTTGCCTTTCTTTGTTTGTGAAAACATTACAAATGCTGATTTAATTGATTTTTCACAGGATAATATTTATGCGGTCAATGATTCAAAATTCCTTTTAAATTACTTGAAGAAATCTATGAATTCTTACATAGTTAGCACTAGTTATGGCCAATATATCGAAGCTCTTTCTAATTATATGGATTTCCCTTTTGAAAATACATTTTATACAAAAGTGGATGTGGATGTTCTAACATTAACTGATGCAGAAATAGAAAAAATCAAAGAATTCAAACGTGAAATTCTGGACAATCCTGAAAATTATGAATTGTTTGATGAAATTTTCTTTTCAGAAATTCCGAAAATGGGCATTTATGATGCCATTAAACAGGTTAATGTTGTTGGAGGTCAAGGTAAAAAATTGGCTATTGATGAAATTATTAAAAGGGACGGCATCAATGTTAATGAAATTTTGTATATTGGTGACAGCATAACTGATGTGGAACCTTTGGAGTTTGCAAGAAAGAATAATGGGATTAGTATTTCATTTAATGGTAATGAATATCCATTAAAAGTAGCTGAAATAGCTATTGTATCCCCAAGTGCAATTACAACATCGCTAATAGCAGATATATATTCAAATAATGACAAAAATGATGTATTGACATTTATCAATGAATATAACGAATATGATGATTTAAAAGAATTATTTAAAAAATATAATATTGATTTGGAAATTAAAAACAGATTCTTTGAAATTTTTAGTGGTGAAAATTATCCTATAATTAAAATTATTGATGATGGTAACTTTGAAGATATCCTGAAAGTAAGTAAGGATATGAGAAATAATATCCGTGGTCAGGATATTGGGGGATTAGGTTAAACTTAGGAAGGTAATAGAATGAATTATGATAGAGTAGATGATACATTTTTTGAAGCTTTTGAAGGGAAATATGTAAGGGCTTTAATTACAGGACCCACCCAGGAAATTGTTAAAAGAGCAGCTTATGATTCAACTTCTACTCCAAGCGCAGTAATTGGTAGAGTTGAAGGGGGAGTTGAAGGATTTTTGGATGGAAGCAAAACTCCTGATGGAAGATATGGTGCGATTGTGCAATATTGGCTAGGTGGGGATGATGTAGATAAATTTGCATTCGAATTATCTTACAGATTAAGGCAGGATGTCTTGGTCAAACCATTTACACGTATTTTTGATTATTCCAATAGTGATGGTGACGAGTATATTGAAATGATGGACATTGTCGGTCACTGTGGTGATGGTTACGAGTGGATTGTAGATGAATACGGAAGAAGAATGATTAATGTTCCGATAGCAGTCCCTGATTTTCAGATTGAAGAGAAATTTAAAATAAATGATGGTATTATGGGTGGAAACTTCTGGTATTTATGTGCAACACAGGATGCAGTTTTAAAAGCGGGTGATGCAATAATTAATGCAATAATGGAAGTTGAAGGTGCTACTGCACCTTTTGATATTTGTTCCGCAGCTTCAAAGCCAGAAACAAACTATCCGGAAATTGGCCCAACCACAAATCATGTTTATTGTCCCTCTTTAAAAGAATCTTTAGGTGAAGAATCTAAAGTTCCTGAGGGGGTTAATTATATTCCTGAAGTTGTTGTAAACGCAATTGATGAGGAATCAATGAATAAAGCTATTAAAGCAGGAATTGATGCTGCTTTAGAATTTGATGGTGTAATTAGTATATCTGCAGGTAATTTCGATGGTAAACTTGGAGATAAAAACATTAACTTATTAGATATTTTAAAGTAAGGTATTAAAATGGAAATTTATGATAATGATCTTAATGCAGAAATAATAGGATTTGGAGCACTGAATGTGGATAAGCTCTATTCGGTAGATAAAATTGTTTCTCATGATGGGGAAAGTTTTATCAAAAGTGAAACTGATACTTCTGGTGGGTCTGCAGCTAATACAATTGTTGGTTTGTCACGTTTGGGCTGTTCAACATCAATCATTGGAAAAATAGCTGAAGATGAGGATGGAGATTTAATAGAATATAATTTAGCCATTAATGGCGTTTATACAAATAACTTAATTTATTCAGAAGAAGGTTCAACAGGAAAATGCATAGGTTTTGTTGATAATGAAGGTGAAAGATGCCTATATATATCTCCTGGTGTAAATGACGATATTAAGATAGGTGAAATCAATCCATTAAATATTATGAGATGTAAAATAATGCATTATACTTCATTTGTTGGAGATTCATTTAATGCACAAATAGAACTTTTAGAGAAATTGAGTAAAGAAACTCTATTAAGTTTTGATCCTGGAATGTTATATGTTCAAAAAGGATTTGATGAGTTAAAACCAATTCTGGAAAGAACAGATATCTTACTTATTAATGAGTCAGAATTAAGATTATTATGTAATAATAGTAATAATGATTTAAAAGAATTAACTGTAGGTCTTTTGGACTTGGGAATTGATACGATTGTTGTCAAACAAGGTTCCAAAGGTGCTTTTGCAATTAATAATTCAGAAGAATGTTTTGTAGAAGCGTTTGAATGTGATGTTGTTGACACTACTGGTGCTGGAGATAGTTTTAACAGTGGATTTTTATATTCCTTTTTAAAAGGATATAATCTTGAAAAATCTTGTAAAATCGGAAACTGGGTGGCTAGTAGGGCAATTCAAGGATTCGGAATGGAAAAGTTTCCTACAGCAAAAGAATTGGAGGAATTCTTTTAAAAATAATATTTATAAAAATAATTAGTTAGTTGGTAATAATATGAATGTATCTTTTATAAAACAGATGAAAAATCTTGAACGGGAAGTTCTTTTGAAATCTGTTGAATTAGATGATGATGGGGATGATTTTCAATTTGAGCTGAATGATTTTAGCACTGAAGAAGAAATTATCGCTGTTGCACCTAAATGTGTAAGATGTAATACCTGTGTTGAAGCATGTCCAGTTAATGCAATCGAACCAGCTAATATTTTTAGAATAGCGAAAATAACTGATAAATGTGTTAAATGCGAGATATGTGTTCAAACTTGTCCAATTTCTGCCATCAAATTAATTGACAATTTAGTTATTTATGATAATGCAGAAGAGAGGGATGTCATTGAATATAATTTAAGCAATGTCAAATCTCCTCATAGGGTAGTTAGAATGAATAATATTTCGATTGATTACTCGGTTGATAATAATTGGGATGATTGTGCTAATTTGTGTCCAACAAACGCATTCACTCTTGAATTTAAAGAGTTTTTTGATGATTTGAATATGGATTTGGGTATTGATTTACTTGAAGAGGAGTTATATCCATATATTAATGAAAAGATGTGTATTGGCTGTGGTGCATGTGCTGAGATATCACTAAATAACAATGCCATTGAACTTGATAGGTATATCGGACCTATTATTCACGGTAGAAATATCGATATTAACCATGATTCATGTGTTAATTGTTATTTATGTGAAGAGAATTGCCCAATAGGGGCTATAGAACTAGTAGGCAGTGAAGTTGTTCTTGACAATGATAAATGTATAAGATGTGTGGAATGCACTCGTCATTGTCCTGTAGGAGCATTAAAACGTATTGAAATTGAATAAATGGGGTTTGTTTATGAGAGCAAATGAGTTAATGGATAAAAATTTTGTATATTTAAACTGTGATGACAGTGTTGTGGAAGTATCAAAAGTAATGGAAGAAATTAGACGTTTTACCTGTCCTGTTGTAAATGATAACAAACAATTAGTGGGTTGGATAACTTCTTTTGACATTACTAAAGGATTAAGGGAAGGAAATGAAAAAATATCTGAAATCATGAGTGATTATGGAGATATTGCCACTGTCAATGAGAATGATCCTGCAAGAAAAGCAGTAATTTTAACTGCTAACAATAAATATGTTACAGTTCCTGTTTTAAATGATGACAATCAGGTAATTGGAATGGTTCGTGCTTGTGATATTGTAGAATTAGTTTCACAATTATATGATATTAAAGTTGAAAAATTATACAAAGCAATGCAAAATCAATTAAAAGGCGTAACTTGGGAAGAACTGATGTCTGCATCTGCTTTAGTATCCACAAAAACAACTGGTATAAAGATTACTCCTGAAGAATATGAAGCAGAGATTATGGATGCCACTTTTGGAGAAGCAATATGGGCTACTGGTGGTCTGGAAAAATTCTTTGCTGGTTTAATCTCTGTTGGAGAACTGGTTATTGCTCGTCGTGTTGGAAGGGCTAGAAAATAATTCCCCATATAACATGAATGATTATGATGGATCATGATAGAAATATTCGTGCAAATGGTGGTGCGGGTTTTGCTGGAGGTAGCTTGACTCGCAATTGCAGATTTTGGTGCTTAAAAGGTAATTCTTCAATATAGTCTTTCTGAGAGTATCTCTGGAAATTTCCAAATGGGATAACATTTAATTTAGTTCAAACTTAAGTTATGTATTAATTAATTTTATGTAGTAGGTGGTATTTTAAATATGCAAAAGGTAATAAATGCGCATTGTCATATCTATCCTGAAAAAATTGCTTCCAAAGCAGTCAAAGGTATTAGGGATTTTTATGATTTAGACATGTCTTTAAATGGAAAAGTAGATAATCTTATTGAAGATGGTAGTAAAGTAGGTGTTGTTCATTATTTAATTCATTCTGTCGCAACCACTCCAAAACAGGTAAGATCTATAAATGAGTTTATTAGTGAAGTTGTAAAATCCAATCCAGAACTTTTTACAGGTTTTGGAACTCTCCATCCAGATAGTGATGATATTGAGGGGGATTTCAATCATTTGATTAGTTTAGGTCTTAAAGGTGTGAAATTGCATCCGGATTTCCAGCAATTTGCTTTAAATGAGGAAAGAGCATTTAAACTTGGTGAAGTTATTAACAATGGTAAAGTTCCAGTCTTAATTCATTGTGGCGATTTTAGATATAATTATTCTAATCCTGAGCAATTGAAGCCTTTCCTTGAAAAGTTCCCTAACATGACAATAATTGGGGCTCATTTTGCAGGATGGAGCGTATGGAAAGAAGCGACTGAAAAACTTGCAGGAACACCAAATCTATTTGTGGATATAAGTTCAAGTCTTTATGCATTATCTCCTCAAGATGTAAAAAAGTTTATTTATGATTATGGTGTCGATAAAGTTTTATGGGGTTCCGATTATCCAATGTGGGAATCTGAAAGTGAAATGGAGTTGTTTCATAAGATAGGTCTCACAAAGGAAGAGGAAAATATGATACTTTATGAAAATGCTGCAAATCTTCTTGGAATTGAATAGGGGATATGCATTTAAAACTTTTTTTGTTTCTTTAATTTTATTTTTTTTTGAAACATCATATTCATATTTTGGTTTTTATATTCATTATTATTTAAATAATAATTTTCAAGTTATGGTAATATTATCTAAATTAATTTATGTAACTTATTTTTTTTTTTTAAAATTTTTATTTTATCCTTTTTTTTTTAAAAAAAAA